>DASSIA010000061.1:0-22409 GCA_035692345.1 Arthrobacter sp.
AGGTGGAGGGCCGCTACAGCGGCTCGCTCCCGCCGTCGGTCGGTGTCTGGCGGGAGCAGCGCAGCGTATCCGGCGAGGACCCGGCGGTTAAATGCAGAAGACCCGCCATGGCGGGTCTTCTGCTGCGGTCATCACGACCGACCGGGAGCAAAGTGGAGGGGAGATTGCGGACGGGTCAGGGCAGGGCGCGGCGCACCGCGAATCCAGGCTTATGGACGCTCCCTTAGGATTCGTCCCGGCGGCGTTCGTCCCAGCGTTCTTCCAGGCTGGCCATAAATGAACTCCGCGGCTTTCCGGACTTCCCCGTGCCACTGGCGGAGCGCTGTTTGCCGCCGGCGTTGTTGCGCATTGTGGCGAAGTAGACACCGCCGCCCATGACCACGAAGCCCAGGACACCCACAAAGATGTTCTGGACAGTGACGCCCACCAGGAGAAGGGCGATCCCCGCGAGGGCGCAAAGCACGCCAATCACAATGTGACGCGTGGACCAGGTACGCCCAGGATCGGAACCCATGGAATTCGCGAATTTCGGATCGTCCTCGTGCAGCTGCTTCTCCAGCTGCTCAAGCAGCTTCTGTTCGTGCTCCGAGAGCGGCATCACGACCTCCTTAAGTAGGCCAACGTCCGGGCTGGTTCCATCCCGTACTACTGCTCCGATAACGACCGGCATGCCCGTGAGGTTCCCGCCCCGCCGACGATGGCGGAATGCGAACACCGGCATGCAGGCCTTTGGAACTGCAGCACGTCCAAGAAGTCCGGCAATAACTGAAAACTATGTACATATAAGGATAGTTTGTCGGGGGCCGTTCTGAAAGACGGCCATGACCTCCCGCGACCAGCGCCGGCAAGGTGCCGGCGCCTCCATTAATTCCCGTTTCCGGAATCCAGGAGACTGGCCGGGAGGATGGACTTGTTTCCGAACTTCCGGCTGACCTGGTCCAGCACCTGTTCCGCTGACCGCCAGTTGTCATCGCGGCGGTCAAGGCTGAGCTGCAGGGAGGTCTGCGCGGCGACTTCGAGCTGTTCGGCGCGGATGCCGACCAGGCGCACCGTCATGGGACGGGTCCCCAACGATTCCAGGAGCTGAAGGGCCACTGCGTGAATAAGCTGGGCGCTGTCCACCGGCGTGTGCACTGTCCGGCTCCTGGTGATGGTGGAGAAGTCTGCATAGCGGAGCTTCAAGGCCACTGTGCGTGCCACCATCCCCGAGCTCCGCAGCCTGCCTGCGGTCCGGTGGGCAAGCCGCAGCAGCTCACGGCTGATGGTGGCCTCATCGCCGGTATCCACCGCGAACGTCTCTTCAGCCCCGATGCTCTTCTCCAGCCTTACGGGGGTCACGGTCCGCGGATCGATGCCCCACGACAGCCGGTAGACGTGCTCACCGGTGGCACCCAGCACCTTCTTGAGGGAGGATTCCGGCGTGGCCGCCAGGTCCGCCACAGTCCGGATGCCCATCCGGGCCAGGACGTCGGCCGTCTTCGCGCCGACGCCCCACAACGCCCCCACGGGCAGGCTGTGAAGATAGGGCACTGTCTCGTCGGGACCAATCATCAGCAGCCCGTCAGGTTTGCATCGCGTGGACGCTATTTTGGCAACGAATTTGCTGGCCGCAATTCCCACGGATGCGGTGATGCCAAGTTCAGCAGCCACCCGGCGCCGGATAAGTTCGCCGATCTCGCGCGGCGGCCCAAGACGTCGGATGGCTCCGCTGACGTCGAGGAAGGCTTCGTCGACGCTCAGCGGCTCCACGAGTTCGGTGATGGACTCGAAGATGTGCATCAGCTGGCCGGAGACTTCGTAGTACAGCTTGTGGCGCGGCTCAATGATGACGGCCTGGGGACACATCCGGGTTGCGACCACCATGGGCATGGCGGACTTCACCCCGAAGGCGCGGGCCTCATACGACGCAGAGAGGACTACTGAGCGGTCCGCCGGAAATCCGACGATCACGGGCTTGCCGCGAAGTTCCGGACGTGTCCGCAGCTCCACGGAGACGAAGAAAGCGTCCATATCCACATGCATGATGCAGTTACGCCGGAGCTCACGAAGACCCGCTTCGGTGTACTGGTTGTTCCGGTCAGGCCCCACGTCGCCAATTCTATCTGTTGGTACTGACTAAACTGGAGGCTGAATCCGGCATCAACACCAGGAGGACAGTCCCTGTGACGGTCATGAGAAGTCTTAAGCCAACGGGAGTGGCGGCACTTGCCGCCGGAGCCTTGCTGGCCCTCGCAGCCTGCAGCCCCCCGGCCCCCGGAGCAGCCACGTCGTCGGCACCGGCATCGAGCCCCTCCAACGTCACCGCTTCGGCGAGTCCTTCAGCGTCGCCCGGAACCACCGCTGCCGTCGGAACAATCGCGGCGGGTTTCCCGACCGCCCTTATCCCCCTGATGCCCGGCGCCACGGTGCAGTCGAGCAGCATCGATAAGACGACGGCGCCGATCACCGTGGCACTGGTGGCCAGCATCAATGCCCCCACCGCCGCCGTCGTGGATTTCTATACAAAGCACTTGGAGGCACAGGGATTCAAAGCCGTGCCAGGCGACGCCGTCGGCTCGGTGGCTTCCAAGGACTTCGTCCGGAACGGCAACGAGACAGTCAACGTGGCGGTGGTCGAAACGGCCGGTGTTGCCACTTTCACCATCGGCGCCAACGTTGCAGCTGAGTCAGCCAAGTGACGGTGCCGGAGCAGCTGAGGCTTGAACAGACAGCGTTCGTGGCCGCCGTTGCCGGCGAGCTGACGGACTTCCTCACCTCACGGCAGGCCCTTATGGCCGCCATTTCGCCCGATATTGACCCCGTCATGGGCTCGATATCGAACCTGGTGACCGGCGGCAAACGGCTCCGGGCCCTGATGTGCTATTGGGGTTGGCGGGGCGCCGGCGGCGAGCCGGCAGCCGCGCAGATCGTCACGGCAGGCTCTGCGCTGGAGCTTTTCCAGGCAGCAGCCCTGATCCATGACGACATCATTGACCGGTCGGACACCAGACGGGGCGGGCCCAGCGTCCACCGCCGCTTCAGCCAGCTCCACCACGCCCAGGGTTGGGCGCTGGACAGCGAAAGGTTCGGCCATGCGGCCGCCATCCTCACGGGGGACCTGTGCCTGTCCTTCAGCGAGGAGGCCTTCACCGACATTGGCGGGCAGGCAGCGTCAGGCACCCGCGCACGGCTCATCTTCAACCTCATGCGCGCCGAGGTGATGGCGGGCCAGTACCTGGACATCCTGGAGGAAGTGGCCGGCCCTGTCCGGGACCGGGCGGGCGCCGTCACACGCGCCCAGTCCATCATCAGGTTCAAGTCCGCCAAGTACTCCACGGAGCATCCCCTCGCACTTGGCGGGGCCCTGGCAGGCGCTCCGGATGAACTGCTCCGCGGCTACTCCGCTTTCGCATTGCCGCTGGGCGAGGCATTCCAGCTGCGCGACGACGTCCTGGGCGTTTTCGGGGACCCCGTCACCACGGGAAAGCCCGCGGGAGACGATCTCCGGGAAGGCAAGCGGACAGTGCTCATTGCCCTCGCGCTGGGCCAGGCCTCTGCGGCCGAATCGGCCTTCGTTGATGCAAAACTCGGCAGCCCTGACCTGGGCGACGCAGACGTGGCCGAGATCCGCCGGATCATCGAGGAGTCCGGGGCTCTCCAGGCGACCGAGGTGCTGATCGGCGAATTCGGCGCCGCCGCTTTTGACGCGCTGGACCAGCTGCCCTTGGACGAACTGCCCAAGACTGCCCTGCGGCGGCTGGCGGAAGCGACCGTCAGCCGCGCATCCTGAGGGATTCTCCAGGCCAGGCCGGCCCAGCGTCCGGACTCTTTGGGCCGCTTACCAGGCCAGGGTCTGGGCCCTGCGCCTGATTTCGGTCTTTCGGCCTTCACGCAACGCATCTATCGGCCGGCCGCGCAGGGACTCGTCGGCCGTGAACAGCCAAACGATCAGGTCCTCATCGGAATAGCCGGCGTCAGCCAAAACCACAATGGTCCCCTTCAGGCTGTCAACAACCTGGCCATCCTGGATGAATGCTGCTGGAACTGAGCGTATCCGCCGGTCCCCGACCCGCAGGGCCGCCAGAGCACGTTCATCTATAAGGCCGTGGACTCTCGTAATCGAAACGTCCAACAACTGCGCGACATCCGGCAGGGGCAGCCACTCGCCCACAAGGCTCTCTACATTACTCACGGATCAAGGTTGCCACGGCCGGAGCCCTGCCGCCTAGTCGGCCTTGGCTTCTGCCCGGCAAATTGGTCGACACACCACAAAACTCCCTGTACCCAACCACAGCGAATTCTTGTGCTATGAGGAATTTCATGAGAGATTCACATAGATCACATTTGTAACAGCAATAACTTAAGTAACACTAGTATCAATATTCACACCGCATCACCCGACCCCGGCAGTTGAAGAAGAGGATTCTTTCCATGACGACGTCCCGCTCGCCAAAGCAGCCCCCCAGGCCGAGTCTGCCCATGCTTGCTGTCACCACAGCGGCGCTCCCAGCGGTTGTCCTTTCGTCCATGGCCCTCGCCCAGCCCGCCATCGCACAGGCCCCTGCCCGCCCCATTCCCGCAACGCTTGCCGCGGCGATGAAGGCCCAGGCAGTTGAAGCAAAGGCAGGCCTCATCCCGGCGGCCTCGGTGTCCACCACCATTCCAGCGGCATTCCAGCCCCTACAACCCGCGGCGCCCGCGGAGTACACCATCGTCCGCGGAGATACCGTCAGCGGAATCGCGGGCAAGTTCGGCCTCGACACCTACGAGGTCCTCAAGCTCAACAACCTCCAGCCGAGCACCATCATTTACCCCGGCCAGAAGATCAAGCTGTCCGGGTCAGCGTCTTCTCCCGCGCCTGCGCCGGCGGCCCCTGCTGCGGCAGCTCCGTCCAGTGCGGGCGGCAGCTATACGGTGAAGTCCGGCGATACGCTCGGCGCCATCGCTGCCCGGCACAATGTCAGCCTGTCGGATGTCTTCAGCTGGAACGGCCTGAACATGCGCTCCATCATTTACCCGGGGCAGAAGATCAAGGTCGGCGCGGGCGAAGCCGCGTCCCCCGCACCGGCTACTCCGGCAGCACCGGCCCCCGCCCTGCAGCCGGCCTCTGCTCCGGCAGCTCCCGCGGCTCCAGCCCCGGCCCCGGCCCCCGCAGGTGCGTACACCATCAAGGCCGGCGATACGCTGTCCGCGATCGCCTCCAGGCACGGCGTCAAACTCTCGGATCTCCTGACGGCAAACCAGCTCAGCATGACCGCCATCATCTACCCGGGCAACAAGCTGGCCATTCCCGGCGCCTCGATCCAGCCTGCCGCCTCCACCCCGGCCGCAAACGTCGCGCCGTTGGTCCCGAGCTCCTTCCTGGGCTTCAGCTACCCAGCGGCAGTTGTCAGCTCCGCCAATGAAAACAAGGCCCTGCTCAACGCCTCGCCGGTGCCGTCACGGGCCGAGATGCGCA
The DNA here is from genome assembly GCA_035692345.1 of Arthrobacter sp. Lineage (GTDB taxonomy): Bacteria > Actinomycetota > Actinomycetes > Actinomycetales > Micrococcaceae > Arthrobacter. The sequence goes on from DASSIA010000061.1 coordinate 5,438, forward strand.
CCATCGTGGCGGACACAGCACGCCGGATGGGAGTGGAACCGTCCCTCGCCCTTGCCTTTGCGAACCAGGAATCAGGCTTTAACCAACGCGCGGTTTCACCGGCCAACGCCATTGGAACCATGCAGGTCATCCCGTCCTCCGGCCAGTGGGCCTCGGACCTGGTGGGGCGGCAGCTGAACCTGCTCAACCCCTACGACAACGCAACCGCGGGCGTGGCCATCATCAAGCAGCTGATTGCCACCAGCAAGGACGTGGACACCGCCATTGCCGGCTACTACCAGGGCCAGTACTCGGTCAGTAAGAACGGCCTGTACGACGACACCAAGGCATACGTCGCTTCCATCAAGGCGCAGCAGAAGAACTTCGGCTGAGCCACCGCGCATTACTGCCCGGAGCTTGTTCAAGCCGGCCCGGGGATAACGATAAGGGTCCGGACCGCACGTCGGTTCGGACCCTTTTCATTGCGGGATTAGGATCGTAGGGTGCAGGAACACGTGTCAGACCGACTTGTTGGAACGCTGGTGGATAACCGCTACGCTGTCCGCTCCAAACTCGCGCGCGGCGGCATGTCCACCGTATATCTGGCCACGGATCTCCGCCTGGAACGCGATGTTGCCCTGAAGGTACTTCATCCCCACCTCGCCACAGACGAAACTTTCCTGGACCGGCTGGGCCGTGAAGCGAAAGCCGCTGCGAAGCTATCCCACGCCCATGTTGTGGGGGTCCTGGACCAGGGCAACGACGGCCACACTGCGTACCTGGTCATGGAATACATCAAGGGACACACCCTCCGGGACGTCATCAGGTCCAAGGGTGCCCTGCCTCCCCGGCTGGCCCTGGCCCTCCTCGACCCTGTGGTGGAGGGTCTTGGAGCCGCCCATGCCGCCGGGCTGATCCACCGCGACGTCAAACCCGAAAACGTCCTCATCGCTGACGACGGCCGCATCAAGATCGGCGACTTCGGGCTGGCCCGTGCCGTAACCACCTCCACCAGCACTGGCACTCTGATCGGCACTGTGGGATACCTCTCCCCCGAGCTTGTCCTGGGGCAGCAGGCTGACACCCGCAGTGACATCTACTCAGTGGGCATCATGCTGTACGAGATGCTGACGGGCCGGCAGCCGTACGACGGCGAGGTCCCCATCCAGGTCGCGTACAAGCACGTGAATGAAACAGTGGGGCCGCCGTCAGCCCTGGTGCCGGGCCTCGCCGCCGAGATGGACGAACTCGTCCAGTGGTGCACCGCAAACGATCCCGAGAACCGGCCGGTCGATGGCCAGGCCCTGCTGCAGGAACTGCGCCACATCCGGACCAACCTCACCGACTCCGAACTGGACCTCCAGCCTCCAGCAGCCGTCGCGGCAGGGCAGCAGCACCCCACCGAAATCATCGCCCGTACCAACAATCCCACCGCTGTCCTGGCGTCGTCCTCCCGGCCGCAACCCCAGCAGGAGACGCAAGCCATCCCGGCCCCCGTCCCCATCAGTAATCGCGCCCAACGCAAGCTCGACAGGGAGGACGGGAAGGCCAGGTCCCGGGCTGCGGCGACCCCTGTCCGGAACCTGCGCGAAGGCAACCCGCGGCGTCGGGGCCTGCTTTGGGTGATGGTCCTGATCATCGTCGCGTTGCTGGCCACCGGAGCCGGCTGGTTTTTCGGCATGGGTCCAGGCTCGCCGGGCACCATTCCTGCCGTCGCCAGCAAGTCAGTGGTGCAGGCCCAGCAGTTACTCAGCGACGCAGGATTCCAGTCGCGGACCAACGAGGTCTTCGACGACGACGTCCCCTCGGGCCTGGTGGTGGGTTCCGACCCGACCGCCGGCACTGAGACCCGGAAGTTCCAGCCGGTGTCCCTGCTGGTTTCCAAGGGTCCGCAGCTGTTTGCTCTGCCGAAGCTGGCCGGTGGAACGCTGGTCGAAGCGAAGAACGGACTTAATCAGGCCGAAATGGCGCTTGGTACCGTCACTGAGCAATTTGATGACTCTATTGCGGCGGGCGTCGTGCTGGCCCAGGATCCTGCTGCCGGGACTCCGGCGCGCCACGGTACGCCGGTGAACCTGCTGGTCTCCAAGGGTCCCCAGCCGATCCCCGTGCCGGCAGTGGTCGGCCAGGACAAGGACGCTGCGGTCAAGGCGATCCAGGCGGCAGGCCTCAAAGCTGACGTCACTAAGGACAGGGTCAACGACGCCAAGGTGCCCAAGGGCGCGGTTGCCAGCCAGTCGCCGTCGTCCGGGACACTGACCAAAGGCGGCACGGTGACGCTGACCATCTCCGACGGGCCCAGGATGGTCAAGGTACCCAGCTACATCGGCAAGCAGGCCAGCGACGCCCGCAAAGCACTGGAAGGCCTGGGCTTTCAGGTACGGGTCAACAACATCCTCGGAGGCTTCTTTGGCACCGTCCGGGATCAGGAGCCCGTGAACACCGACGTCCCCGAAGGCTCCCTCATTACCCTGACTGTGGTGTAGCAGGCGGCTGCCGGCCACACCACAGCGCCGGTTTGTCTCCGGGCCCGGGACTTAGTGCTTGGTCAGGGCACCTGCAACCAGGAAGGCCATCTCAAGGGACTGCATGTGGTTCAGGCGGGGATCACAGACGGACTCGTACTTGTCCAGGAACGCCTCCTGATCCACAGGATCGGCACCGCCCAGGCACTCGGCGACGTCGTCTCCGGTCATTTCCACATGCAGACCGCCGGGAACGGTGCCCAGCGCGTGATGAACTTCGAAGAACCCGCGCACTTCGTCAATGACGTCGTCGAAGTTGCGGGTCTTGTACCCGTTGGGCGAGGTCACAGTGTTGCCGTGCATCGGATCGGTAACCCACAGGACCTTTGCGCCGGAGGCGGTAACCTTCTCCACCACGGCCGGGAGCTTTTCGCGGATGTTGCCCGCGCCCATGCGCGTGATGAACGTGAGCCGGCCCGGCTCACGTTCGGGGTCCAGTTTGTCGATCAGGCGAAGCGCGTCATCACCTGAAGTCGACGGCCCCAGTTTCACACCGATCGGGTTCCGGACCCGGGACAGGAAGTCCACGTGGGCATGATCCAGCTCGCGTGTGCGCTCACCTATCCACAGGAAATGCGCCGAGGTGTCATACGGGAATCCGGTGCGGGAATCGATGCGGGTCAGGGCACGCTCGTAGTCCAGCAGCAGGGCTTCGTGGCTGGCGAAGAATTCAACCCGCTTGAGTGCCTCGAAATCAGCGCCGCAGGAAGCCATGAATTTGATGGCTCGATCGATATCACGGGCCAGGGATTCGTAGCGGGCGTGCGCCGGATTCTCGGTGAAACCCTTGTTCCACTGGTGCACCGAGCGAAGATCCGCGAAGCCGCCCTGGGTAAAGGCCCTGATGAGGTTCAGCGTTGAGGCGGAGGTGTGGTAGGCCTTGAGCATCCGGGCGGCGTCATGGCCGCGCGACTCAGGCGTGAACTCGAAACCGTTGACGATGTCGCCCCGGTACGCCGGAAGGGTCACGCCGTCGCGGGTCTCGTCGTTGGAGGATCGGGGCTTGGCGAACTGGCCGGCCATCCGGCCCATCTTGATGACCGGCATCGCCGCACCATAGGTGAGCACCACAGCCATCTGGAGAATCGTTTTGACCCTGGCGCTGATCTTGTCAGCCGTTGCGGCCTCGAACGTCTCGGCACAGTCGCCGCCCTGGAGCAGGAAGGCCTTGCCCTCTGCGGCAGCCGCAAGCCGTTCGCGCAAGATGTCCACCTCGCCGGCAAAAACGAGCGGCGGAAGGACAGAGAGTTCCGCTACCGAGGCATCGAAAACGTCCTTGTCCTGCCAACTGGGCTGTTGGGAAACAGGGAGGTTCCGCCAGTCATCAAGGCCAGGATAATCAGCGGCTCCGCTCTGGGCGGTGCTGGACAGCGAAAAGGCAGGTTTTGCAGATAGCTCAGTCACCATCTAAGAGTAGTGTGTGCGGCCGGCTTCAGGACACCTGGCTGTCACGCGTCACGAGAGCGGCGTCACAGTCCGCCGGCGGCAGGGTCCGCGCCATCCCCATCGGGGGCCTTGGAATCGGTGATCGCTCCCCCGGCGAGCCGAAGCTTCACCACGGCAGCGTACTCGTCCACATACTCCTGGCCGGAAAGGCGCATCAGTTCGAACATGATTTCGTCGGTGACCTTGCGCTGCACCAGCCGGTCATCGGCCTGGTCCGCGTACTGGCTGAAATCCAGCGGCGCACCAAAAATCATGCCGATCCGCCGGATATTCGGCAACCGTTTGCCGATGGGCTGAACCTTGTCCGTCCCAATCATGGCCACGGGGATCACGGGCACACCGGCGTGCAGGGCGAGCTTCGCAACGCCGACTTTGCCCCGGTAGAGGCGGGCGTCCGGGCTGCGGGTCCCTTCAGGGTAGATCCCCAGGAGGCCGCCGCCGGTCAGGACATCCATGCCGGCGCTCAGCGAAACGGCCGAGGCTGCCCCGCCGGACCTGTCCATGGGCAACTGGTTGGTGAGCCTGAAGAACATGGCCGTCAGCCGGCCTTTGACCCCCGTTCCCGTGAAGTACTCGGACTTGGCAAGGAACACCACGGGCCTGCGAACCATCAGCGGCATAAAAATGGAGTCGGAGAAGGACAGGTGATTCGAGGCGATGATGGCCGCGCCCTGCGCCGGAACGTTGTCCAGGCCCTTGACCCACGGGCGGAAAAGAAGCCGCAGCACCGGTCCCAGGAAGATCCTCTTCATGACCCAATAAAACACGTGACGAACCTCTCCGGAAGCCGGGGCCGGCCGGCCCTTCGTTGGGTCAGGCCGGGACTCGAATGCAACCCTACTCTAGTGAGATTTGTCCCGAACAGTGACACGATGGTGTCATGACAGAAAGCAGCATCCCGCCCCGGCCTGCCGCTTTCAGCTACCCCGGCCACGGCCCCAACGCCACGATCGGGATCGCTCTCTGCCACGGCTTTACCGGCAGCCCCCTCACGCTACTGCCCTGGGCACAGGACCTCGCCGCCCAGGGATTCGCCGTGTCGGTTCCGCTCCTGCCCGGCCACGGGACGGACTGGAGGCAGCTCGCACGCTCCAACTGGCGGGACTGGTACGGGACGTTCGAAGTTGCGTACCTGGAGCTTGCCGCCCGGACGGACCGGTGTTTTGTGGCCGGCCTCTCGATGGGCGGCGCCATCGCGCTGCTGACGGCCGCCAGGCACCCGGTGGCCGGCGTCTCCGTGGTCAATCCAGGCCTCAGCTTCTACGACCGGCGCGTGCGTGTGATCGGAGTGCTCAAGTACTTCCAGCGCACCACGTTGCCCATCCAGGAGGAGCAGCCGACGGCGGCAGTCACCAATGACGGTGACTACTCCCGGACTCCCTTGGCGGCCGTGCACGAACTCAAAAAGCTCTTCGGCACAACCACGCGGGAGCTGCACCAGGTCACTGCACCGGTGCAGGTCTTCAAGTCCCGGTCGGACGCCGTGGTGCCGCCAACATCCCTCGCAACACTCCGCCGGCGGCTGGGCCCCCGGCTGGTGGACGTCGTGGACCTGCACAACAGTGGCCATGTGGCCACGCTGGATGTCGACGCCCCCGAGATATTTGCCCGTTCCAGTATGTTCTTTCTGGATCATTCAGCCCATGTGCCGTCGGCCCGTCCGGCCGGTGCACCCCACACCACCTCGGAGACTATATGACCGGCCTTCCGGACCACAGCCCGTTCAGCAGGGCTGCCATCGTTGACGGCGCCCGGATCGGAGTAGTCCTCTCCCACGGATTCACGGGTAGCCCGCACAGCGTCCGCGCCTGGGCGCAGTCGCTCGCCGAGGCCGGCTTCGCCGTGCGCATGCCGCTGCTGCCAGGCCACGGGACCGGCTGGCAGGACCTCGCGCGGACGCGTTGGACCCAGTGGCATGGCGCCCTGGACGACGCCTATCTGGACCTCGATTCCCACTGTGACCATGTCTTTGCAGCGGGCTTGAGCATGGGAGGTGCGCTGGCGCTGAGAATTGCCGCCACCCGGCCCGTTGCAGGGGTGATCCTGGTAAACCCCGGCCTGGTCATTGATGATCCCCGCGCCCCCTTGGCCGGCATCCTGAAGCTGGTATTGAAGAGCACACCGGCAATCGCCAACGACATCCTCAAACCCGGGATGGACGAGGGCGCCTATCCGCGAACGCCCGTGGCTGCAGCACATGAACTGAACAAGATGTTCAAGGACACCATCCGGTTGCTGCCCCGGATCACGGCACCGGTACGCGTCTTCCGCTCCAGCGTGGACCATGTGGTCTCGGAGACCAGCATCGCAGCCTTGCGCCGCGGCCTGACCAACGCACCGCTGACACTGACGGCACTGGCGAACAGCTACCACGTGGCAACACTTGATAACGACGCCGGGGAAATCTTCCGCGGGTCCGCCGACTTCATCCGGGCCGTGGTTGCCGACGCGGCAGCGGCCCAGGTCCGGGAGGGCACCGCCCATGACTAGGCCCGACTCCGGCTCACCGGACCAGAGCGCAAACCAGGACGACGCCGTGTGGCTGGACCTCGTGGCCCGGCTCGAGGCACAGCCCGCCACCGACACCGGCGCCGCGGATGCCGGCCACGCCGCCGGTCCGGGCGCCGGTCCGGGCGCCGATTCCGCGGGCGCCGTTTCCCAGGGGCCCGGTGCCACAGGTCCGGACGCCACGGCGGGCAGGGCGGCATCGTTCCGCGACTTCGATCCGCTGGGTCTGGCCGGCCCAGCCCCCACCGAACCGTCAGCCGCCGAGCGTCAGGCCGCGGTGCCGCGGGCAGGGGACGGCGGGCCGGCGGGCACCCCCGACCCGGGCCCGCGTGACTACGATGTTGAGGATGACGGCGGGGATTTCATTCCTGAAGAACCGCCGAGCCTGGCCGGGACGGATCCGCTGACCATGCTTGCCTGGCTCGGCGCAATCGGCGCGCCGGTGGCTTTGCTCCTGTCCGCCATGTTCTGGCGTTCCGCGCCGCTGTTGGCGATAGTGGGCATGGTGGCAGTGTTTATCCTGGCCGTGGTCTACCTGATCATGAAGCTGCCGCAGGAAAAGGACGAGAACGACGACGGCGCCCGCGTCTGAGCCGCGTCGGTCACCGCATGCGGCTGCTCACGCGGGACAGGTCCGCTGCCCCGATGAGCCCGGCATTTGGTCCCAGCGCTGCCAGTTCGATCCCGGCTGCCGGCCGGAAGCCACGGCCGGTAAGGTTCCTGGCGAACGCTTTGCGGGCCGGCTCCACCAGGAGGTCTCCTGCCGAACAGAGTCCCCCGCCGATGACAAACAGTCCCGGATCCAGCGATGCCGCCAGATTCGCCAGCCCCAGGCCCAGCCACTCGCCCACTTCGTCCAGGAGTTCGCGGCACGCAGCATCACCGGCCAATGCCAGGTCGGTCACAATCGCTCCGGTGATCCGGTCTGCGTTGCCGCCCACGGCGGCAAGCAGTTCCTGGGCCACCGGCGAATTGGCCCGCGCCAGGACCCTCGCCTCCCGCCCGAGGGCATTGCCTGAGGCGTACTGCTCCCAGCAGCCGCGGTTGCCGCACTCGCAACGGTGACCTCCAGGCATGATGATCTGATGGCCGAATTCGCCGGCCACACCAAACCGGCCGCGCTCCACCCGGCCGTCCATCACCATGGCGCCGCCGATTCCGGTGCCAAGCGTGATGCACACGAGCCTGTCCTCACCCTGCCCCGCCCCAAAGCGCCATTCCGCCCAGGCCGCGGCGTCGGCGTCGTTCGTCAGCAGCACGGGCCGGCGAAGCAGGCGCTGCAGGTTTTCCCGCAACGGCTCGTTGCGCCAGGCGAGGTGCGGACTGAAAAGCACGGTTCCGCCGTCGAGATCCATCCAGCCTGCCGCACCGATGCCTACTGACCAGACGCGGTGGCCGGCTCCGAGCTCGTCCACGAGCTCCACGATGACCTGCTCCACCGCCCGAGGGTCGCTGCCGGGGGTGGACCGCCGGGCCTCGCTCAGGATCCTGCCGTCAGCGTCCACTACTCCGGCAGCGACTTTCGTGCCGCCGATGTCGATGCCGATTGCCAGCCCCTTGCGCCCAAGCCGCAGGTGCTCACGGAACCTTTCCACCTGCGGGGGCCGGGCCCGCAGGCCGGGTGGCCGCCGCCGCCAGGGCACTGGCCGTCGGAACGGACCGGCCGGCCCGCCGGGAGGCATTGAATTCATAGTGCCCCATTGTAGGCGTGCCCCGGGCGCAGTACGGGAAGCCCGCCGACTGGCTGCCAGGCCGCCCCTTTGACTCGAATGTTACTGGCCAGTAGGTTTGTTACTGCACGGCCCGGTTGCAGGCGTATTAGTCTTTAGGCATACGCCTGTGCGGGCTATATGGATATCAAAGGAGCTATAGTGCGCGAATTCAGTGTTCCGCCCCTGGTTGTTGTCCCCCCGGAAACCAACATCACCGATCTGGTTCTGCGGCAGGCGGCCAAGGCCAGCAACCCGGCGCTGTTCTCGCGGCTGGACTCCGCAGGCGCCTGGCGCGACGTCTCCGCCAAAGACTTCCTGGCCGACGTATCCGCGTTGGCGAAGGGTCTGATGGCCAGCGGGGTAGGAGCCGGCGACCGCGTGGGCATTATGTCCCGCACGCGATACGAGTGGGCCCTTGTCGACTTCGCCATCTGGTTCGCCGGTGCCGTTTCGGTGCCGATCTACGAAACCTCATCGCCGTCACAGGTCGCGTGGAACCTTGGTGACTCCGGAGCCGTAGCCGCGTTCGGCGAAGCCGCGCACCACGAGGACATCATCCGGCAGGCTGCCACGTCAGAGGGACTCACCGCCCTCCAGCACGTATGGCAGTTCGAAGGCGGTGGACTGGACGCGGTCCGCGCGGCCGGGAGCGGCGTGAGCGACGCCGACCTCGAGGCCCGCCGCACCTCAGCGCGGCTCAGCGACATTGCGACGATTATTTACACGTCCGGCACCACCGGCCGGCCCAAGGGCTGCGAGCTCACCCACGGAAACTTCGTTGAACTGTCCGATAACGCCCTGGCGCTCCTTGGCGACGTGGTCAACGACCAAGCCAAGACCATCATGTTCCTGCCTTTGGCACACGTTTTCGCTCGCTTCATTTCCGTTCTGGCCGTTGCTGCCGGGGCCACGGTGGCGCATACGCCGGACATCAAGAACCTGCTCCCGGACCTGCAGAGTTACCAGCCCACGTTCATCCTCGCTGTACCGCGTGTTTTCGAAAAGGTCTACAACTCAGCGCTGACCAAGGCTGAGGACGGCGGCAAGGGCGCAATTTTCCACCGGGCTGCCGAGACCGCCATCGCCTTCTCCAAGGCACGTCAGGCCGGGCACGTCGGCCTGGGACTGAAGCTCAAGCACGCACTGTTCGACAAACTCGTCTACGGAAAGCTGCGCGCAGCCCTGGGCGGCAACGTGACCCACGCGGTGTCCGGCGGCGGTCCCCTGGGCGAACGGCTGGGCCACTTCTTCCAAGGCATCGGGCTGCAGATCCTGGAGGGTTACGGCCTCACCGAGACCACTGCCCCGATTTCCGTGAACACGCCTGCGCTGATCAAGATCGGCTCAGTGGGCAAACCGCTGCCGGGCAACTCCGTCAGGATCGCCGACGACGGCGAGATCCTTGCCAAGGGCGTCTGCGTGATGCACGGCTACTACAAGCGCGAGGACCTGATGGCGGAGACGTTCACCGATGGCTGGTTCCGCACCGGCGACATCGGAAAGCTCGATGACGGCGGCTTCCTGTGGATCACCGGGCGCAAGAAGGAAATCATTGTCACCGCCGGTGGCAAGAACGTGGTTCCGGCCCTTCTGGAGGACCAGATCAGGGCAGACGCATTGGTCTCCCAGGTCCTGGTGGTTGGTGACAACCGGCCGTTCATCGGCGCACTCGTGACCCTGGACCAGGAGGCCCTCCCGGGCTGGCTCCACCGCCACGGACTCCCTGGCAACACCTCGGTCAGCGAAGCCGTGGATAACCCCGTGGTCAAGGCCGCGGTGCAGGACCTCATCACGCAGGCCAATGCCTCGGTGTCCCAGGCGGAGGCCATTAAGTCATTCCGGATCGTCGCTGCCGACTTCACCGAAGCGTCCGGCCACCTGACGCCTTCCATGAAGGTCAAGCGGGCCCAGGTCATGAAGGACTTCGAGGCAGTCATCGAGGAGATGTACGGCGCGAAGCGCCCAACCAACGTCTGAAACAACAACGCGGGGTCACTTAGCGCCCGTCCGAAGCACTCGGATGGGCGCGAAGTGACCCCGCGTTGTTTGCAGGGTCCTACTCGATAACCAGGAGCAGGTCCCCGCCCTGGACCTGCTCCACCGCTGAAATGGCGAGCCGCGAAACCTTGCCCGCTACCGGCGTCGTGATGGAAGCCTCCATCTTCATCGCTTCGATGGTGGCCACGGTGTCACCTGCATTGACCGTGTCGCCGGACTTGACGGTCACGGTGACGGCGCCGGCGAACGGGGCGGCGACGTGCCCCTGCTGGGCCGGGTCTGCCTTCTCGGCGGCCTTGACGTTGCTCACCACGGAGCGGTCACGGACGACGACGGGGCGGGACTGGCCGTTCAGCGTGCACATGACGGTGCGCATGCCCTTTTCGTCCGGCTCGGAAACGGCTTCCAGCGAGGCGATCAGCCGGACACCCTTTTCCAGCTGGATCTCATGCTCTGCGCCGCGCTGAAGACCGTAGAGGTAATCGCGGGTGTCGAGCACGGAAATGTTGCCGTATGTCTCCACGCTCTTGAGGTAGTCCTTGGTGGGACCCTCAAAGAGCAACCGGTTCAGGGTGCCCTGGCGGGTCTTGGAATCACCCTTGAGGGCGGCGCTGTCCTCGGGGCTCAGGTCAACGTCGCGGACCTTGAGGGTGCGGCCCTGCAGTGCCTTGGTGCGGAAGGGTTCCGGCCAGCCTCCGGGCGGGTCGCCCAGTTCGCCGGACAGGAAGCCGATGACGGAGTCGGGGATGTCGTAGTTCTGCGGGTTCGCGTTGAAGTCTGCCGGATCCGCGTTGAGCCCGACGAGGTGCAGGGCGAGATCGCCCACCACCTTGGACGACGGCGTGACCTTCACCAGGCGGCCGAGGATCCGGTCCGCCGCGGTGTACATGTCCTCGATCGCTTCGAAGCGCTCCCCCAGTCCCAGCGCCATGGCCTGCTGGCGCAGGTTGGACAGCTGGCCGCCCGGGATTTCGTGCTGGTAGACGCGGCCTGTGGGGCCGGGAAGGCCTGATTCGAACGGGGCGTAGACGCGGCGCACCGCTTCCCAGTACGGCTCCAGGGAGCTGACTGCGGCCAGGCTCAGGCCGGTGTCCCGCGGCGTGTGGGCCAGTGCCGCCACGAGGGCGGAGGCGGACGGCTGGCTGGTGGTTCCGGCGAGCGGGGCGGAGGCAACGTCAACGGCGTCAACGCCCGCGTCCACCGCCGCCATCAGGGTGGCCAGCTGGCCGCCGGCGGTGTCGTGCGTGTGGAGGTGGACGGGAAGGTCGAAGCGTTCGCGCAGTGCACTGACCAGCTTGGCCGCTGCTGCCGGGCGGAGGAGTCCGGCCATGTCCTTGATGGCCAGGATGTGAGCGCCGGCGTCGACGATCCGCTGCGCCAGGTCAAGGTAGTAGTCCAGCGTGTAGAGCTTCTCGTCCGGGTCCAGCAGGTCGCCCGTGTAGCAGAGCGCTACCTCGGCCACGGCAGTACCGGTGGCCCTGACGGCGCGGATGGCGGGTGCCATTTGGTTCACGTCGTTCAGGGCATCGAAGATGCGGAAGATGTCAATACCAGTGGCGGCGGCCTCGTTGACGAAAGCCTCCGTCACTTCTTCGGGGTACGGCGTGTAGCCGACGGTGTTACGGCCACGCAGCAGCATTTGCAGGCAGACGTTGGGCAGCGCCTTCCGCAGGGCAGCCAGGCGGTCCCAGGGGTCCTCGCCGAGGAAGCGAAGTGCCACATCGTAGGTGGCGCCGCCCCAGGCCTCGACGGACAGGAGTTCCGGCAGCAGCGCGGTGACCGCGGGACCGGCAGCCACGAGGTCGCGGGTGCGCACCCGGGTAGCCAGCAGCGACTGGTGGGCGTCGCGGAACGTAGTGTCCGTGACGGCCACGGCGGTCTGCTCACGCAGGGCCTTGGCGAAGCCTTCCGGGCCAAGCTCCTGGAGGCGCTGGCGGGAGCCGGGTGCGGGCTGCTGATTCCCGGCGGCGGGCAGCTTCGCGGCCGGATCCGAGTGGACGGTCAGCTCGCCGTTGGGCTTGTTGACCGTCACTTCGGCCAGCCAGGTCAGGAGCTTGGTGCCGCGGTCGGCGGAGACGCGGGCCTTGAGGAGCTGCGGACGCTCGTCGATGAAGTTCGTGGCCACGTTGCCGGCAATGAAGTCAGCGTCGTCCAGCACTGCCTGAAGGAAGGAAATATTGGTGGAGACGCCGCGGATGCGGAATTCCGCAAGGGCACGACGTGCACGGGCCACTGCGGCCGGATAGTCGCGGCCGCGGCAACTCAGCTTCACCAGCATGGAGTCGAAGTGCGGGCTGATTTCGGCACCCGAGTACACGGTACCGCCGTCGAGCCTTACACCGGCGCCGCCGGCGGAGCGGTAACCGGTGATCTTCCCGACGTCGGGCCGGAACCCGTTGGCGGGGTCCTCGGTGGTGATGCGGCACTGCAGCGCTGCGCCCTTGAGCTGGACCGTTTCCTGGGAGAGACCCAGGTCCGCCAGGGTTTCGCCGGAAGCGATCCGCAGCTGCGCCTGCACCAGGTCAACATCGGTCACTTCCTCAGTGATGGTGTGCTCCACCTGGATGCGCGGGTTCATTTCGATGAAAACGTGCTGGCCGGCGCGTTCGCCGACGGTGTCCACCAGGAACTCGACCGTTCCGGCGTTGACGTAGTTCAGGGCCTTGGCGAACTTCACTGCGTCGCGGTAAAGGGCCTGGCGGATACCTTCATCCAGGTTGGGCGCCGGGGCGATCTCAATGACCTTCTGGTGACGGCGCTGGATGGAGCAGTCACGTTCGAACAGGTGGATGATGTTGCCCTCGGCGTCCGCCAGGATCTGCACCTCGATGTGGCGCGGGCGGAGCACTGCCTGCTCCAGGAACATGGTGGCGTCACCGAAGGCAGCCTCGGCTTCGCGCATGGCAGCCTGCAGCGCCTCGGGAAGGGCCTCGCGGGTGTCGACGCGGCGCATGCCACGCCCGCCGCCGCCGGCCACAGCCTTGGCAAAGATGGGGAAACCGATTTCGTCGGCGGCGGCGATCAGTTCAGCCAGGTCCTTCGAGGGTTCACTGGATTTCAGGACCGGAACGCCGGCCTCGCGGGCAGCCTTCAGTGCGGCCACCTTGTTGCCGGCCAGTTCAAGCACTTCCGCCGGCGGGCCAACAAAGGTGATGCCCGCTTCCTCTGCGGCGCGGGCCAGGTCCGGGTTTTCCGACAGGAAGCCGTATCCGGGGTAGATGGCGTCGGCTCCGGACTCCTTGGCGACGCGGACCACTTCGGCAACGTCCAGGTAGGCCCGGACGGGGTGTCCTTCTTCGCCGATCAGATATGCCTCATCGGCCTTCTGGCGGTGGATCGAGTTTCGGTCCTCATGGGGGAAGACAGCAACGGTTTTGGCGCCCAGCTCGTAACCGGCGCGGAAGGCCCTGATCGCGATTTCGCCGCGGTTGGCCACCAGAATCTTGGAAAACATGCTTCTCCTGCATCATTGCGGGTGTGTCGGTAGGTGGTCACAGTGTCTAAGACCTGTGCAGGCAAACACAAATCATTGTGGCCACAGTCACAGAAACCTCCGTCATGTCCCGCGCGCATCGACGGAGGCTGGCAGAACCGGCCACATATACCACCGCAGTGCCATGCCGTGCTCCCATAAGGCGGGATTCACCGGCCCGGCCACATATGATGGGTAAGGCGGCTTGAGCCGCCAGCTTCGGCAGTGCCGGAGCAAACATTACCCCCAACACGGCAGCCGGCGTTAGGTTTTGGTCTCACAAGTGCAAGTAGTCAGCATCAGCAGCCTCAAGGGCGGAGTCGGCAAGACGTCCGTCACCACAGGATTGGCGTCTGCGGCGCTTGCCGCGGGCATCCCCACACTGGTGGTGGACCTGGATCCCCATGCGGACGCGACCACTGCCCTGGGGGTCCAACCCGGCGACCAACTGGATATCGGCAGGATGCTCAAGAGCCCCCGCCGGGCCAGATTGGCGGAAAACGTTGCTGACAGCAGCTGGGCGGCCCTGTCCAACTCGAACGGCTCCGGACCGGCTGTGCTGGACGTCGCAGTCGGCTCGGCCTACACCGGCATCTACGACCGTCCCGACCTTGGCCGCCGCGACCTCCGCCGGCTTTCCGCGGTCCTTGCCGGCGCTGAGCGCTACGAACTGGTCCTCATTGACTGCCCGCCATCGCTGAACGGCCTGACCCGGATGGCCTGGTCCGCCAGTGACAAAGTGGCACTGGTGGCCGAGCCCGGCCTCTTCTCCGTGGCGGGAACGGAACGGACCATGCGCGCCATACAGCTCTTCAAGCAGGAATTCGCCCCGAACCTCTCGCCCGCCGGCATTGTGGCCAACCGGGTCCGTACCGGCTCTTCCGAGCACGCCTACCGGCTGGCAGAAATGGAATCAATGTTCGGCGACCTTCTGCTGAGCCCGCGCATCCCTGAACAGGCCAACTGGCAGCAGATCCAGGGTGCGGCCCACCCGGTGCACCATTGGCCCGGCGAATCCGCCAAGACCTCCGCTGCATTGTTCGATGCCCTCCTGGCCAACCTCATGGCGGCCGGAAGCGGTTTGCGTAACCGTACCCAGCGGTAGTCCCGCAGCAGCAGGGCGCCAAAGACACCACAGGCTCGGTCGAGAGCAAAGAAGAGGCCACCCCCAACGCCGGGGGTGGCCTCTTGTCTTGGTCTGGTGTCAGCTGATCTTGCGGGCGGCGCGCCGCTTGCTCAACTCGTCGTCGGGAAAGGACTGTTCTGCGGCGTGTTCGCTCGGCAGGGACGCGAGGCTGCCCTCCACTTCGCGCCAGACCCGGCCGACCGCGATGCCGAACACGCCCTGGCCGCCCTGGACAAGGTCAATGACCTCGTCAGCGGACGTGCATTCGTAGACGCTCGCGCCGTCGCTCATGAGCGTGATCTGAGCCAGATCCTCCACGCCGCGTTCGCGCAGGTGCTCCACTGCGGTCCGGATCTGCTGAAGGGAAACACCTGTATCCAGGAGCCGCTTCACGACCTTCAGTACAAGAATGTCCCGGAAGCCATACAGCCGCTGCGACCCGGAGCCCGCGGCGCCGCGTACTGCGGGCTCAACCAGCCCGGTGCGCGCCCAGTAATCCAGCTGACGGTAGGTGATGCCGGCCGCCTTGCAGGCCGTTGGGCCGCGGTAGCCGGCGTCCTCGTCCAGGACGGGAAGGTCTTCGGTAAACAGGAGGCCCTGGGCACCGCTCGCGGGCACAGCCACACCAGCCGTTGTGGGCTGCTTCAGCCCGCCTGCTTCGCCTTTGGGACTCACCTGGATCCTCCTTGTCATAAGCTCCCGGGGACCACTGCATCAGCCGATGCACGCATGAAGTCCATGCATGTAATTTCGCGGGGGTCGTACTTCTACAGTGTGACTTGCGCGGCTGCTGTAAGCAATGGGAGCTTGATACCTTCGACGTTAGGCCCGCCGCGCCCCCAGGTCAAAGATCTAGGGCGCTTCGTGCAGGCGTGTCGGAACTTTCAGCCTCAACTTTAACCTTAACGTGACCTCAGCCGTCGAAGTCCTCAGGCTCCACATCGTCCAGGAACTCACGGAAGCGGCGCAGTTCGCGTTCCTCGTCCACGGTGGGGCCGGGGTCAGTGTCCTCACCCTCATCGTGTTCGGTAATACGGACACCGGCTTCGTCCATCACGGAGTCGGCACACCAGATGCGGCATTTGGCCCGCAACGCGATCGCCAGGGCATCCGATGCGCGTGAGCTGACCGTGGTGCCGTTCTCGAACTGGAGCTGGCCGTAAAAGATGTTGTCCTCAACGGCAACAATGTTGACGCTGACGATTGAGTGGCCCAGGGATTCCACTACGTCCACCAGGAGGTCGTGGGTCATCGGGCGCGGCGGCACCACCCCTTGCTGCGCCAAGGCGATGGCACTGGCTTCCGGAGTTCCGATCCAGATGGGAACGTGACGTTCCCCGTGGATCTCACGCAAGAGAACCAGCGGCTGGTTGGACGGCAGTTCGATCCGAACGCCCACGATCTCCACTTCGATCATCAGATGTCCATACGTGAGATACGGTCCTGGACCAGTGCCCGGTGCAGCACCAGGCAGAGGTCGCTGATTTCGCGGGCCGCTTCCGCAGCCCGCGCCTGTGACGCGGAATCGCGCCGGGACGCGAGGGGGGCGACTGCCCGCTCCACGAGTCCGAATTCGCGTTCCGCGGCGGCCTGGAAGGGACGCAGGTGACGCGGTTCCAGGCCATGGCCCTCCAGTTGCACGCAGGCGCGGGCCACCTGGAGGGCGTGTTCGTCGAAGTTGCCGTTACTGTGGCTGATCAAGCCGAAGCTCAGCAGGGACTGGAGCAGCGGGACGCTCGCACCGGATTCCGTCCTCAGCTGTTCCTCGCTGAATTTCCGGCCGCGGTTCTGGAGCTCCACGGCCAGTTCGTCCGAGACGATCCGCGGCGACACCACGACGCCGGGCGGCAGGTTCTCCGGGCGCTCTCCCCTGTCGATGGCGTCAAGGTAGTCCTTGATGACTTTCAGGGGAAGGTACTGGTCGCGCTGCAGTGCCAGCACGAAGCGGAGCCGCTCGACATCGCTCTCGGAGTACTGCCGGTAGCCGGCCGGGGTACGGCGGGGATTGATCAGCCCCTTTTCCTCAAGGAACCTGATTTTCGACGCAGTCATACCCGGAAAGTCTCCGCTGAGCTGCGCGAGGACTTCCCCTATGTTCAGAACTTGGGGGCCCCGGCGTTCCGGTTGTGCCATTGCCACAGGCAAGTGTCCCGGGATCAGGCGCGGCCTGCTGCGCGGGCAGGGCTCAGGTAGAAGGTGAGTCGGA
>DASSIA010000062.1:0-9453 GCA_035692345.1 Arthrobacter sp.
ACGTGCTCTCCTTGGCGGACTGGAGCAAGCTCGGCGTCGCGGGCTTGATATCCTGCAAGAAGGAAGTTGCCAGCGGTCTGCGCGATCTTGGTCAAATCTGGATTCTTACTAGCAGTCAATTCTAGCCGTAGTTCAGGGCACCAAAACGCCCTTGCGGCCACCCGGAGGAGAGCGCGTGGTATTGCAGGAGAAGGCGAGGCCCGCCGTTGTTCCGGGCCGGGGCGCCGCTGTTCTGCGTGGGACCGTGCAGGTACTCGGCGAACTGCTCATCACTGCAGGCATTATTCTCCTGCTGTTTGTGGGCTGGCAGCTGTGGTGGACAAACGTTGAATCCGACGCCAAGCAAAGCGCCGTGATCAAGGAATTCGCCCAGGAACTGGGCCCTGCGGCACCTGCCGCCCCCCAACCGTCGCCGTCGGCCGGGCCGGTGGATTACGGCACGCCCGCTGTTGCCACGGCACCGGGCCATGCCGGGACCATCGGCATCATGTACATCCCCCGGTTCGGGGCCAATTACACGCGGCCCATCGTGCAGGGAACTTCCTCCGACGTCCTGGACACCCTGGGCCTGGGCCACTACCCCAACACGGCCATGCCGGGCGCCGTCGGCAACTTCGCGGTGGCCGGCCACCGGCAGACGCACGGGGCCGTCCTTGACAATATCCACACCCTTGTCCCGGGCGACAAAATATACGTCCAGACCAAGGACGGCTATTACGTCTATGTCTTCCGCAACAACCAGATCGTGCTGCCGTCCCGGACCGATGTCCTGGAACCGGTCCCCACCAGGCCCGGCGTCACTCCCACCGAAAGCTTCCTCACCATGACCAGTTGCAACCCGCGTTTCGGTGCCGAGGAACGCATCATCGCCTACGCGCTGCTGGACAGCTGGCGCCCTGCCTCGGCGGGGCCACCGGCTGAGATCGCCGCCCAGGTGGCGGCGGCGGTGGGAGGAAGCTGAGTATGTACGGTTGGATTTTCCGCCACCTGCCGGGCCCTCTCTGGATCCGGATCCTTACCTCGCTGGTACTCATAGCCGGCGCACTGATCCTGATGGTTCAGTTCCTGTTCCCCTGGATGTCCGGGTTCACCGCATTCACCGACTCAACGATTGGTTCTGCAAGCCAGCCATGACCACAACTAAAATCCTCGTGGTGGATAACTACGACAGCTTTGTTTATACCCTGGTGGGCTACCTCCAGGAACTCGGCGCCGAGACCACTGTTGTCCGCAACGACGACGTGACTCTCGCGGAAGCCATCGAGATGGCCGAAACGCGCGACGGCGTCCTCGTCTCACCCGGGCCGGGCAACCCTGCGGAAGCGGGCGTGTGCATCGAGCTGATCAAGTGGTGCGGCGCGAACAACAAGCCGATGTTTGGGGTTTGCCTGGGCCACCAGGCCCTGGCTGAGGCCTACGGTGGCACAGTGACCCACGCGCCGGAGCTCATGCACGGCAAGACGTCCCTGGTGGAGCACAATGGCACCAGCGTCTTCGCCGGACTCCCCTCCCCGGTAACCGCCACGCGTTACCACTCACTGGCTGCGGTCCGCGACAGCATCCCTGACGTCCTGGAGATCACCGCCGAAACATCCACCGGCGTCGTGATGGGCCTGCAGCACCGCACCGCGCCGCTGTGCGGAGTGCAGTTCCACCCGGAATCGGTCCTGACCGAAGGCGGCTACCAGATGCTGGGCAACTGGCTTGAGTCGCTGGGAATGACCGGCGCGGCCGCCCGCGCGGCCACGCTGAGCCCGCTTATCCAGCACTGACCGGCTCGCACCCTCGAACAACGTGGGCCCACGCCCGCCGGGTCCCCTGGCCGAGCTTGCGAGGTTAGGGTGCGGGTGGGGAGGGTCACTTCGCGCCCATCCCGTGAGGGAACATGGGCGCGGAGTGACCCCGCGTTGGTTTAAACGAGCGGAGGGTCAGCCTTTTTTGGTGGGGGTGGCGCTGGGGGTGGGCGAGGGTGATGGCGGCGGAGCCGGTTGCTTGGCCACCACAATGGTGATGGTTTTGCCCTGATCGACCGAGGCGTTCACGGGGTCGCTTTGATCCGTGACGCGGCCGGCCTCCACCAGGGAGTTCTCCACTTCCTGGACGTTGGGGACCAATCCCAGTTCCTTCAGCGCCGTTTCCGCTTCCGCGCGCGTGCGGCCACGGAGCTCGGGCATGGACACCTTGCCGGTGGAAATGACGATTTCCACGGTACTGCCCACACCCACCATCTGGCCCGGTGTGGGGCTGGTGGTGATGACCCTGCCGGCAGGGACGGTGGAGCTGTTGGCGGTGGTGGTGGACGCGGCGCCCAGCAGGCCGCTCTGGCGCAGGATGTCCCGGGCCGCGGCCTCCGTCTGGCCCGGCAGGTTCTCCGGAATCCTGATGGCACTGGGGCCGTCAGAGATGTTCAGGATTACCTCTGTGTTGGGATCAACAGAGGAGCCGGCGGCAGGGTCAGTGCCGATGGCCGTCCCGCTGGGTATGGTTTCGTTCTTGCTCCGGTTGATTTTCGGACGCAGGTTGGCGCCATAAAGTTCCTGCAGGGCAGCCGATTCCGTCAGGGCGGCCACCACGGGGATGTCCACCTTGCGGGGCGCCGCGGGCCGGTTCACGGTGTTGTACAGCCATAGGCCACCGCCGGTGAGGACCAGCAGCGTGAAGATCACCAAAGTGGCTATCCACGCACGACGACGGGCCTTCTGCCGTGCGGTCCGCTCGCGTTCCGGCGGGAAGCCCAGGGGAAGTTCGTCGGCGTCGGACGGTTCCCGGAACGCCGCCGCCGTGACAGGGACATCCCCGTCAGCCCGGGTGTCGTCAATGGTGGGCTGGCGGCCCGCAGGGGCATCGTCCAGGAAGCTGGCACCGGTGAGCGCGAACGCTTCTGTTGCCGGCGCGCGTTCCGGCGTCGGTACGTGGTCGTTGGGATCGGTGGGGGCCTCGGTTGCGTCAACCGCTGGAACCGGTACCCCTGCCCGGGCGGCGCGCAGCGCGCGCCGGA
Source organism: Arthrobacter sp. (assembly GCA_035692345.1). Classification (GTDB taxonomy): domain Bacteria; phylum Actinomycetota; class Actinomycetes; order Actinomycetales; family Micrococcaceae; genus Arthrobacter. The sequence continues at coordinate 2,999 of DASSIA010000062.1, forward strand.
AGGCGGCTGCGTCCTGGAAACGGTCCGCCCGGTTTTTCTGCAAGGCCTTCGCCAGGACACTGTCCAGGGCGGCCGAGACCTCCGGGTTCACGCTGCTTGCTGGTTCGGGGATTTCCCGGACGTGCTGGTACGCGACGGAGACGGGGCTGTCGCCGACGAAGGGCGGGCGTCCGGTGAGCATTTCATACAGCAGGCAGGCAGCGGAGTAGAGATCGCTGCGCGCGTCCACGGTTTCGCCCCGGGCCTGTTCGGGCGAGAGGTACTGGGCGGTTCCCACCACAGCCTGCGTCTGGGTCATTGTGGCGGATGAATCGGCGATGGCCCGGGCAATCCCGAAGTCCATGACCTTCACGGAATTGGAACCCTCGCAGTACATCACGTTGGCGGGTTTGATGTCCCGGTGGACAATACCGGCCTTGTGGCTGTACTCAAGGGCCGACAGGACGCCCAGGCAGAAGTCGATGGCCCGGTCAATGCTGACCTCCCTGGCCCGGATCAGGTCACGGATGGTCTTGCCCTCGACAAACTCCATCACGATGTAGGGCACCCGGACGCTGTCCTCCGAACCGTCCGGAACAGAGTATTCGCCGGTGTCGTAGATGGCGACGATGGACGGGTGGTTCAGCGCCGCAACGGACTGCGCTTCCCGTTTGAAGCGCGCCTGGAACTGCGGATCCCGGGCCATATCCGGGCGTAGCAGCTTGATGGCAACTGTCCGGCCAAGCCGGCTGTCGACCCCGCGATGGACATCCGCCATCCCCCCACGGCCGATGATTCCGCCGAGTTCATAGCGGCCGCTCAGGACACGCTGGTTATCCACCGGGAGGCTGTCCTCCCGGTGGAGCGGGGTGCGGGGCGACTCATTCACTGTCAAACCTGGCAGCTACGGCTTGCAGGTAGGGGGCAAGCCCTGCACCTGGCCGGGGTTGCAAGTGGGCAGGACAGCGGCGGCAGGAGACGCCGACGACGGCGGAGCTGACGGCGTGGTGGTCGGGAGCGGGACGGCGTAGGTAATGGTCACTTCTGTTCCCTTCGGCATGGTTCCGGAGGGGTCAATGCCCAGCACCGCACCTGCCGTCTCCGGGCTTTGTTCGGGCAGCACCCTGACGAAGAGTCCCATCGATTCCAGGCTCGCTTTTACCTGGCGGTAGTCCTTGCCCAGGTACGCCGCGGAAATGACGTTCACCGTAGTGGGCGTCGGACTGGGCGTGGCGCTGGGCCGGCTCGGCGTGGGGGTGGGAGATGCCGACGACGGGCTGGCGCTGGTGGACGGCGGACTGCTGACCACCGAGGTAGTGGCGGTGTCCTTGGCCGGGGAGAAAATCCCCTGCTGGGTCAGGAAGAACCCCACCAGTGCGAACAGAACCAGCACGATCAAGGCGATCAGGGGCCAGGTCCAGGGACTGCGGCCGCGACGTTCGGGCTCGTCGGCGGGCTCGTCGTCGTACGTTTCCTCCTCCTGCACCCAGCTGCGCTCCGCTGCCAGTGCGTCCGCACGCGACAGCGTGCTTCCGGCCCCAGCGGCGGCCCCGGCGGCAGCAGCACCGCCCGCAGCGGCACCCAGCACGGGCAGTGCGGACGTCGACGTCGTACTGCTGTCTTTGTGGGCAATAACGCCGGTGGGTGCCGTGGCAAGGTCCACCGGCGCGGTGATGGGGCCGGTGGTTGCCTCGAAGAGCAGCATGCCGGGAACAGCTGCATGCGCGGCTTCCACATCGCCGTTGCGGATGGCCTCCGCGGCTTCGGACAGCTTGATGGCGTTTTCCGGGCGGTTCTTGGGATCCTTGGCCAGCATGGACATCAGCAGCGCGCGGACCGGTTTGGGCAGGGTCTCCGGAAGCGGCGGCGGGGCGTCGTTGACCTGGGCGAGGGCAATGGCGATCTGGGATTCTCCCGAGAAAGGCCGGTGCCCGGTGAGGCACTCGTAACCGATCACGCCGAGTGCGTAGATGTCCGAGGCACCGGTGGCGGTCTGGCCCGTTGCCTGTTCGGGGGCGAGGTACTGGGCGGTCCCCATCACCTGGCCTGTCTGGGTCAACGGCACCTGGTCGGCGAGGCGGGCGATGCCGAAGTCGGTGACCTTGACCCGGCCGTCCGGGGTGATCAACAGGTTGCCTGGCTTGACGTCGCGGTGCACCAGGCCCTGTACGTGGGCCGCGGAAAGGGCGCGGGCGGTCTGCGCGATCATGGACAGCGTCCGGTCCGGGGACAGGACCTGCTCGTGCTCGATGATGCTGCTCAGCGGCTGGCCGGGAACGAGCTCCATCACCAGGTAGGCGGAGCCCTCCTCCTCGCCGTAATCAAAGACATTGGCGATGCCGACGTGGTTCAGCAGCGCGGTGTGACGTGCCTCGGCGCGGAACCTCTGGAGGAATCCGGGATCGCCGGTGTATTCCTCCTTGAGTACCTTGATGGCGACAATGCGGCCCAGGACCTGGTCCTTTGCTTTCCAGACCTCTCCCATCCCGCCGATCGCAATCCGCGTGGTCAGCTGGAATCTGCCGCCGAGGGTGATTCCTGTTGTAGGCCTCACTTATTCAACACCGCCTCAAAAATCTTCTTCGCATTCGGACTGGTTAGCTTTGCGCCCGTGTAGATGTCGACGCCTTCCATGGCGATGGTGACCTGCACTTGGGGGTTGTTCGCCGGGGCGAACCCGGTGAACCACGAGTTGTTCAGGCCATTGCCCAGTTCCGCGGTGCCGGTTTTGCCGGCCACTTGAATGCCGGGGACGGCGGCGCCTTTGGCGATGCCGTCCGTCACCACGCTGGTCATCCACTCGGTGATCTGCTTGGCGATTGCCGGGGTGGTGGATGTCCGCAAAGTCTCAGGCTTGGGCTCGTCAATGACCCGCAGGTCCGGGGACCGTACTGTCTTGATGAGGCTTGGCGCCATCTGGACGCCGCCGTTGGCGATAGCTGAGGTCATCAAGGCGATCTGCAGCGGAGTGGCCCGCACGTCCTTCTGCCCGATCGCAGACTGGGCCAGGGCTGGCCCGTCCAGATCATTCGGGAAGCCGTTGCCCTTGGCGTAGGCGAGCTTGAGCTGGTCGCCCAGGTCCTCGCCAAGACCGAATTTGACCGCCTGTTCGGCAATGGCGTCCCGGCCGAGGTCGAGGGCGATGCTGGCGAACGGCGTATTGCAGGATTGCTGCAAGGCAAAAGCAAAGCTGGCCGTGTCCTGGGTGTAGCACTTGCCGCCGGCATAGTTCGGAAGTGTGTACTGGATTCCCGGGAACGGCAGGTTGGCCGGATTGGGGAGTTGGCTGTCCTTGTTGTATTTCCCGGAGTTCAGTGCGGCAGCTGTATCCACCAGCTTGAAGACCGATCCCGGAGCGAGAAGCTCGCCCGTGGGGCCGCTGACATTCTGGTTCAGGTTAATCCCCGGAACTTTGAGCAGCTCATCCATGTTCCTGGCCTCCGCGCCGGGGTTCTGGGTGGCGATGAGGTTCGGGTCATAGGACGGCTTGGACACCATGGCAAGGATGGCGCCGGTCTTGGGATTGGTGACCACAATGGATCCCCGTTGGCCGTCCGGAATGAGGTCGTAGGCAAGTTTCTGGATGGCCGGATCGATGGTGAGCTCCACCGAGGCCCCCTTCGGCTGGTTGCCCAGGAAGAGTTGGCCGATCCGGTCCAGGAACTGCTGGTCAGAGCTCCCTGCCAGCTCTTCCCGCATGGCGCGCTCCAGGCCGGTAGCGCCATAGTTCTGCGAGAAGTAACCGGTGAGGCCGGCATAGAGTGCCGGCTGGGAGTAGGCCCGCTGGAACTTGCACTGTTCCGAACCTTCGACGGATTCGGCCACGGGTGTACCGCCCACAATGATGGCTCCGCGGTCGTTGCAGTAGTCCTGCAGGATGGCACGGTTGTTCCAGGCATTGGCTTTGAGGTCGTCCGCGCCCACTACCTGGACATAGCTGATGGCACCGAAGATCAGCGCGAACATGGCGATCGCGGCCACCCATGAATTGCGGATTGCTTGGTTCACAGGGTTTTCACCGCCTCAGTGCGTGTATCGATGGCCTTGGGTTCCGTGCCATCTGAAGGTGGCAGCGGTGTGGTGTCAACAGGGCCGCGGGCCGTGTGGGAAATCATCAGGAGCAGGCCCACGATGATCCAGTTGGCCAGGAGCGAAGACCCGCCGGCCGCCAGGAACGGTGTTGTGAGCCCGGTCAGCGGAATCAGCCGCGTGACACCGCCGATGACCACAAAGCACTGCAGGGCCACCGCGAACGACAGTCCGCAGGCCAGGAGCTTTCCGAAGGCGTCCCGGGTGCCCAGGGCCGCCCGGAACCCGCGGGTGAACAGCAGCAGATACATCATGACGACGGCGAACAGTCCGATCAGGCCGAGTTCCTCGCCGAGGGAAGCAATGATCATGTCGCTGTTGGCGAACGGGACCTTGTTGGGCCTGCCCTGACCGAGTCCTGTCCCGACGAGGCCGCCGCTGGCCATCCCGAAGAGTCCTTCCACGATCTGGTAGCTGCCCCCGAACTGGCGCCCGTAGACCTCGTCGGTGAAAGCGTTCAGCCAGCCATCAATCCGGAGGCCGACGTGTGAGAAGACCTTGGACGCAACGAAGCCGCCGCCGACCAGCAGCGCCAGGCCGATCACCACCCAGCTGATGCGGCTGGTGGCCACGTAGATCATCACGATGAACAGGCCGAAGAACAGCACTGAAGACCCGAGGTCACGCTGGAAGACCAGGACGCCGATGCTCACCAGCCAGGCCGTGATCATGGGCCCCATGTCCTTGAACCGGGGGAACTGCAGCGGGCCGATCTTGCGGCCGGCCAGCAGGATCAGGTCCCGGTTCGAGGAAAGATAACCGGCGAAGAATATAGCCAGGGTGATCTTCGCGATTTCGCCCGGCTGGAATGTCATGGGCCCCACCCTGATCCAGACCTGGGCGCCCAGGATTTCACCGGCCGAGATGCCGGGCACCAGGGGGAGGATCAGCAGGAGCGCGCTCACAGCCAACGAGATGTAGGTGAATCGGCGGAGCACCCGGTGGTCTTTCAGGAACCAGATCACGGCGATTGCCACGGCCATGGCGATGAGCGTCCAGCGCAGCTGGTTGTTGCCGGTGTCCTCCCCAGGTGCGTCAAGGCGGTGGATCATGGCAAGACCCAAACCATTCAGGGCTACTACCAAAGGAAGTATTACTGGATCGGCATATTTAGCCCTGATTCGCAGAACCACGTGGAAGACCAGGGCTGCCACGGCGAGGAGGACGGACTGGAACCAAAAATCGGAGTCGAAGGCCTTCCGCTGGTCAACGCCCACCATCATGTTGGCACCGATGCCGACGGCGAGGGCGAGGATCAGCAGCAGCAGCTCCACGTTGCGCCGGGGTTTGAGGACGGTGCTGAGTTGGCTCATTTGGCTCCCTCGCAGACGGCGGAGGGACTGGGTGAGGCTGACGGGGCAGGAACCGCCACGGGAGCGGAGGAGTCCGGCGATGGGGCAGGCGCGGTGGGTGTGGCGGCCGCCGTGGTGGTGGGCGGCGGCGTGAGGCACTCGTCAGCCGGCGCGATGGTGCCGGTGCCTTCGAGATTCTTCACAATCCGTTGAGCATCGTAGAGGTCGCGGGCCGGAACTGTCTGCCGAACGCGCTGTTGGGAGAACTGGGGCAAAGAATCCATCCGGATCTCTGTTACGGCTTCGAGGGTGGACAGCTGGATGGGGCCAAGCCGCTGGGATACGCCGTTGAAGATGGCCACGTGGGAATCAAACTCCCCGATGTAGTAGCGGGTCTGGGTCCAGGCGTAGCCAAGCCAGAGACCGACCGTCAGCACCACCAGCACTGACGCGGCAATGGAAATCGTGACCCAGCGGCGGGGTTTTGGCTGCTCCAGGAGGTCATCGGCTTCCGAAGGGGGAGCTTCGGCCTTGTGGGTGAGGACTGTGGCGGCCCGCCGGGCCACCGTGCGGCCAGCGATGGTGGGAATGGAACCGGACTCTGCCGCCGTCGCCGCGGCACCGACAAGTTCGTGCGGGCGCGATGCGAGTTCCTGCTGCAGGACTGCGGCCGAAAGATGTTCACCCAGATGGGGGTCGGTGGAAGGCGGCGGTTCGGCGGGTATTTCGACGCCAGGCACTTCGGCGACGGGTGCTTTCCCGTCGGTGGGTTCGGCTTCAGCAGGGCTGGCCGCGGCGGCCGGCGGTGCCTCGTCCACGTCAATGGCGGCAGCGGCGCCGGTGACCAGCGCGGAGGGAATGATGTCGACGGCGGCGGTACTGACGTCGTCGGGCGTTTCCTCGGCAATTTCCACCATGACCACGGTGACGTTGTCCGGTGCGCCGGCCTCAAGGGTCAGGTCAACCAGGGTTTCGACGCACTCGCGCAGGTCTTTTGTCTCGCGGACCGTGCGCTCCACCACGTGTCCGGCCACATAGTTCAGCCCGTCCGAGCACAGCAGCCAGCGTTCCCCGGGCTTGACGTCCAGGGTGTCC
>DASSIA010000063.1:0-6479 GCA_035692345.1 Arthrobacter sp.
TCCTCCACGGCCAGGAAATCGCCGTAGTACACGTTCAGGTCTTTGACGTCGATGCGCTTAGACATGATGTTCCTTCACTTGCTGGGGTACGGATTGAAGTCTAGGGTTTGGCCGCGTGGACCGGAATGCCCTGCCGAAAGAGTTTTCAGCGGCCGGTCTTGGGAGCAAAGACCCTGGCGATCAGGCGGGCGCCGAGGTTCAGGATCATGACCAGGATGATCAGCACCAGCGCCGCACCCCAGGCCCGCTGGGACGAAGGGCCGGGGTTGGAGGGCGAGGTGGGGTTCAGGATCTGCGTATAGATGTACGTAGGCAGCGAGGCCATCCAGCCGCCGAACACATTGCTGTTGATGCCGGTGGCGAACCCGGCGGTGACCAGGATGGGCGCGGTCTCCCCGATCACCCGGGCGATCGCGAGGGTGACACCGGAGGCGATGCCGGAGATCGCCGTCGGGATAACCACCTTGAGGATGGTGCGCCACTTCCGCACGCCGAGCGCGTACGCCGCTTCGCGCAGTTCGTTGGGGACAATCTTCAGCATTTCCTCGCTGGAACGCACCACAACAGGGATCATCAGGACCGAAAGCGCGACGGCGGCGACGGCACCGGTTTTGGTGCCGGGCCCAACAACGACGAAGAAGAACGCCGCGGCAAAGAGGCCGGCCACGATGGACGGGATGCCGGTCATAACATCGACGAAGAAGGTGATGGCGCGGGCCAAGCGGCCGTCGTTGCCGTACTCCACCAGGTAGATTGCGGTCAGCAGGCCAACGGGGACGGAAATGACGGTGGCCAACAGGGTGATCTCGAGGGTGCCCAGGAGTGCGTGGTAAACACCGCCGACAACGGGGGCCCCCTGTTCTACGGCCTTGTTGTCGTAGGCGCCGGTGACGCCGTTCATGGAGCTCGTGAGGAAGCCCGGATCGATCAGGCCCGGAATGCCGTTGACCAGCACCGTCCAGATTACCGAGATGAGCGGCAGCATGGCCACCAGGAACGAGCCCACCACCAGACACGTGGCCAGCTTGTCCTTGGCTTTGCGGGAGCCTTCCACCACAGCGCTCCAGCCGACAAGGCCGGCAGCGAAGAGAATGGCCGAGACGACGCCCCAGCCGAAGGCATTGAACCCGATGAGTGCCAGAATTGCAGCGCCCAGGATCAGGGCAACAACCAGGACAACATACGGCGCGAAGGCGGGCAGCTGGCCCTTGGTCAGGGCCGAGCGTTTGCTGCGCACGGGAGTGAGTGTGGAGGACATCTAGTTGGCTCCCGAGAATTCTTTGTGCCGGGTGATGATCCAGCGGGCGATCATGTTCACTGCCAGGGTGATCACAAAAAGGACCAGGCCGGCTGCGATCAGCGTGCTGACTTTCAAGCCGCTGGCTTCGGGGAAGTTCAGCGCAATCTCCGCGGCAATGGTCTGGTTGCCGGAGGTGATCAGGCTGGCGGTCAGGGCGCCGGAGGACAGGACCAGGGCAACGGCCATGGTTTCGCCGAGCGCACGGCCCAGGCCCAGCATCACGGCGCTGATGATTCCGGGGCGGGCGAAGGGCAGGACCGACATCCTGATCATTTCCCAGCGCGTTGCTCCAAGCGCCAGCGCGGCTTCTTCGTGGAGCTTGGGTGTCTGCAGGAAGATCTCACGGCTCAACGAGGTGATGATGGGCAGCACCATCACCGAAAGCACTATGCCCGCGGTCAGGATGGTTTTGCCGGTTGCCGAGGCCGGGCCGGCAAAGATGGGCAGCCAGCCAAGGTTCCCGGCGAGCCAGTTGTAGGCCGGAGAGATCTCCTTGGCCAGGAAGGCCGCACCCCAGGCGCCGTACACCACTGAGGGGATGGCGGCCAGGAGATCCACCACGTATCCCAGGGCCGATGCGAGTCCGCGGGGCGCGAAGTGCGAGATGAACAGCGCAACCCCGATTGCGACCGGTGTTGCGATCACCAGGGCAATAACGGCCGCGATCAGCGTGCCGATGACAATCGGCCAGATGTAGGCGAAGAAGCCCGCACCGCCCTGAATCTCTGCGGCGGGGGCCGTCAGGGCCGGAATGGCCTGTACAACGAGGAACAAGGCCACGCCGAACAGGACGGCGAGGATGAGGCACCCGGCGGCCAGTGCGGCGCCGGAAAAGATCCTGTCCCCGGCGCGGCCTGCGTCCTGGGAACTGCTCAGGGAGCTGGCGGTCATTTGCCGACCCTTCGGTTGTGGTGGTGCACAGAAGCTAGCTGACAATGCCAAGTTCCCCGCCCCGCCTTTCGGCGTTGCGGGGAACCCGGTTCAGGACAGGTACTAGGACTTGACCTTGATGGAGTCGATGGCCTTGGCGGCCTTGGCCGCAAGTGCGGCGGACAGCGGAGCCGACTTCGCGGAATCGGCAGCGGCCTTCTGGCCTGCATCCGAGACTACATAGGTTTCGAAGGCCTTGACCAGGTCAACGGTTTCCTGCTTGGCGTAGGTGGCGCAGACAACGTGGAAGGAGACCAGGACGATCGGGTAGGCGCCCGCGATGGTGGTCTTGCGGTCCAGCTTGATGGACACGTCGTTCGCGGAGCGGCCTTCCACGGACTTGCCTGCGTCGACTGCCTTGGCGGCGGCCTCGGCAGAGATCTTGGTGAAGGAGTCCCCCACCTTGATCTGCGCAACGCCGAGCTTGCCGCTGACTGCGGAGTCATCAGCGTAGGTTACCGCACCCGGGGTGTCCGTGACGGTCTTGACCACACCGGAGGTGCCCTTGGCGTTCTCGCCCTGCAGGGAAGCGGGCCAGATGCCGGCTGCCTTGTCGGTCCAGACATCGGCGGCGGCCGCGGAGAGGTAGTCCGTGAAGTTCTGGGTGGTTCCGGAGTCATCGGAGCGGTTCACGGGGGTGACCTTGAGGTCCGGCAGGGTAACGCCTGCGTTCAGTGCAGCGATCGCGGGGTCGTTCCACTTGGCAACCTGGCCGCGGAAGATCTTCGCCACCGTGGCGGCGTCGAGCTTCAGGTCCGTCACGCCGGGAACGTTGAAGGCCACGGCGATCGGGGAGATGTAGACGGGAATGTTGATGGCGCCGTCCGGGCCGCAGACCGTCTTGGAGGAGGCGTACTCGTCGTCCTTCAGGTAGGCGTCCGAGCCGGCGAACTGGGCCGACCCGTCCAGGATGGCCTTACGGCCGGCACCGGAACCGTCCGGGGAGTACTGCACCGTGGCGCCGGGGTTGGCGGAAGCAAAGTTGGTCTTCCAGGCATCCATGGCCGCGCCCTGCGCCGAAGAACCGATGCCGGTCAGCGTGCCGGTGACCTTGGGGCCGGCAGAAGTCTGGTTGCCTGCAGGCGTGGTGCCCGTGGCGTTGTCTGAACCGCAGGCGGTCAGCGCGAGTGCGCCGGCTGCGATAACAGCGATAGCCGCGTGGCGGCCGAAGCGGAGTGCCTTCACTTGATGTACCCCTTCCAGGGTTATTCAGTAGCGGGCAGGGCCGGAGAAGCCCTGCGGCGCGATGCGTACGTTTTGTACCTTCAACGAAGTTATGGGCTGCAGGTAACGGGATGGGCGGCCCAAGATGAACAGAACATTAACGACGGCGGCATTTTGGCTTACAAGTGCAGCGTCACCATTGCGCACGTCACACTTTCGGCCATAGGGGGCCGGCCGCCAAATAGACTGGAACGCATGGCCGCAGCAGCAGGACTCTCAGCAAGCAGGAGTTTCCTGCGCGCACGCCTCCGAACCGGGCTGATCCGGAGCCGGAATTCACTGGTCCCGGCCGTCCAGATGACTGCATGCGCGGTGGGGGCGTATGCCTTCGCCGAGTACGTGCTGGGCCACTCCGGTCCGCTCTTCGCGGCCACTTCGTCGCTGATCGCCCTGGGTTTCTCACGCGATCCCCGCCTGCGCCGGGTGGTGGAGGTGGGCCTGGGCTGCACCATCGGCATCGCCGTGGGCGATCTGCTGCTCCATTGGCTGGGCAGCGGAATCTGGCAGGCCGCCGTCGTCCTTCTCTTCTCGATCCTGCTGGCCCGTTTCCTGGACAGCGGCACCATCTTCACCACGCAACTCGGGCTGCAGTCCCTGCTGGTGGTACTCCTGCCGGCACCGTCCGGCGGGCCTTTCACCCGCAGCCTGGACGCCGTGGTGGGCGGGCTGTTCGCCCTGCTGGTGACCTTCCTTATTCCGAAGGATCCACGACGCGAGCCCCGCAGCGACGTCCGGAAACTGCTGCACGAGCTCGCCGAAGTCCTGCGCGAATGTGCCACTGCCCTGACCGAAAGCGATTCCACCCAGGCCTGGCACGCCCTGATCCGCGGCCGGAACTGCCAACCGCTGGTGGACCGCATGCGGCAGACGCTGCGCGCCTCCGGTGAGGTGGCCACGCTGGCGCCCGCCTACCGCCGGCACCGGGATGAGCTGGACGAGCTCAAGGCGTCACTGGACTTCATTGACCTGGCCCTGCGCAACAGCCGCGTCTTTGCCCGCCGACTGACCAGCGCCATCAACCACTCCGCACTGTCCGATGACGCCACCGAGAACATTGCCGAGGTGCTGCTGGAAACCGCTGCGGCGATCGATGAACTGTCGCTGGGCCTGGCCGAAATGAACGACGGCGTCCGGCGCGCCCACCTGCGCACCGCGCGGCTGGAGCTCAGCGACATTGCGTTGCGGCTCCACCCCAAGCTGCTGAAGGTCCAGCGGTTGGAGGGCGAAACTGTGGTGATGCTGTTCCGGCCGCTCATGGTGGACCTTTTGGAAGCCGCCGGCATGGATGCGCGCGAAGCCCGAGAGGTGCTGCCGGGGCTGTAGGGCCCCGGGAGCCCGGTGATCGAGCCTGTCGAGATCCCGGTTTCGACAAGCCCAACCACCGAAGCACGAGAGGATTGTCGGTACCCGCCAGTAGGGTGGAGACCATGGCAACAAAGACTTCCCGGACCTCCAAAACCCCGGCATACAAGTGCGCCGAATGCGGCTGGACCGCCGTCAAGTGGGTGGGTCGCTGCGGCGAGTGCCAGGCGTGGGGCACCGTTGAGGAAACCGGCGCCGCTGTAGCGCGGACGACGGCGGCAACCACAGTTCTGGAGCCGGCCCGCCGGATTGCCGAGGTGGACGCCACCACGGCGGCTTTCCTGCCCACGGGTGTGGACGAACTGGACCGCGTTCTGGGCGGCGGCCTCGTTCCGGGCGCCGTCATCCTGCTTGCCGGGGAGCCGGGCGTGGGCAAGTCCACGCTGCTGCTCGACGTCGCAGCCAAGTTCGCGCGCACAGCGCAGGACGTCCTGTACGTCACGGGTGAGGAGTCCGCTGCACAGGTGAAGCTTCGCGCCGAACGGATCGACGCCGTCGCGGATTCCCTCTACCTCTCAGCGGAAACGGACCTGGGGCAGGCACTGGGGCAGGTGGAGAAGATCGAGCCTCGGCTGTTGATCGTGGACTCGGTCCAGACCCTCAGCAGCGCGGACGTGGACGGCAGCGCGGGCGGCGTTTCCCAGGTACGTGAGGTTGCGGCGTCCATCATCGCGGCGGCCAAGCGGCGGAACATGACCACGTTGCTGGTGGGCCACGTGACGAAGGACGGTTCCATCGCCGGGCCGCGGCTGCTCGAACACCTGGTGGACGTGGTGTGCCAGTTCGAAGGCGAGCGCCATTCCCGGCTCCGGATGCTGCGCGCGGTGAAAAACCGGTACGGGCCCACGGACGACGTCGGCTGCTTTGATCTGAATGAAAGCGGCATCGAAGGTCTCACCGACCCCAGCGGTCTGTTCGTCAGCCGCACCAAGGAACCCGTCTCCGGCACCTGCATCACCGTGACCATGGAAGGGCGGCGGCCATTGCTGGCCGAAGTCCAGTCGCTGCTTGCGGAGAGCGCCAACTCGCAGCCCCGCCGGGCCACCAGCGGCCTGGACAGTTCGAGGGTCTCCATGCTCCTGGCTGTGCTGCAGCAGCGTGCCGGCTGCCTCCTGCACAAGGACGATTCCTACGTGGCCACGGTGGGCGGCGTGAAACTCAGCGAACCGGCCACTGACCTCGCTATTGCGCTTGCCGTCGCCTCCGCGAAGGCCCGCAAGCCGCTGCCCATCCGGCTGATCGCGTTCGGCGAGGTGGGCCTGGCCGGAGAAGTCCGGCCGGTGCCCGGCATCAACCAGCGCATCCAGGAAGCGCACCGGCTCGGCTTCACGCACGCCGTGGTCCCGGCCAGCCACACCGGTCCGGGACCCCTCCCGGCGGGCTTCTCCGTCCGCGAAGTGGAGCACCTCACGGAAGCGTTGAGCTTGCTGATCGGGTAGGGCGCTGCGCCGTCCCACCCCGGAGGATGGGACGGCGCAGGGCCATTGCCACGGGATTTGCTAGCCGTTGAAGGTTTTCCGAAGGAAGCCCACCACGGCGTCGTGGATCTCCCGGCTGCGCGGCACTGCGCCGGACAACCAGGAGACGCAATGGATGAGGCCGTCCGCGGAGAGGAATTCGGTAGGGACACCCGCCGCCGCCAGCTGGGCCGCGTAGGCTTCAG
>DASSIA010000064.1:0-7893 GCA_035692345.1 Arthrobacter sp.
CCGGACCTGGGCCTCGTCGCCGAACATCTGCCGGGTGAAGTGCTCCAGGGTGCCAAGGAGATCGGCCATGCTCAGGTTCTTGTCGATGGCAAGGCCCTCAAACTGGTGGAACACCGGGGTGTGGGTGGCGTCGAGTTCGTCCGTGCGGAACACCTTGCCGGGGCACAGCACGTAGATCGGCAGTTCGCGTTCCAGCATGGAGCGGACCTGCACCGGGGAGGTGTGCGTGCGCATCACAAGGTGCGCCTCGGGGGGCTCCACGAAGAAGGTGTCCTGCATTTCGCGGGCCGGGTGGTCCGGCTTGAAGTTCAGGGCGTCGAAGTTGAACCACTCGGATTCCACCTCGGGTCCTTCGGCGATTTCCCAGCCCATCCCTACAAAGATGTCCGCCACGCGGTCCTGCAGCGTGGAGAGCGGGTGGCGGGCGCCGGCCCGGCGACGGCGGGGCGCAGCGGTGACGTCCACTGTTTCTTCCAGCAGGATCCGGGCATCGTTTTGTGCTTCCAGCTCTGCGGTGCGGTCCGCGAGCGCCTTGTTCACCCGGCCCCGGGATGAACCCATCAGCTTGCCGGCGACGGCTTTCTGGTCTTTCGGCAATCCGCCGATCTCCCGGTTGGCCAGGCTGAGCGGTGACTTCTCACCGGTATGGGCCAGCCTCACCGCCTTGAGTTCGTCAAGGGAGCCAGCACCGGCAATGGCGGCGATGGCCTGGTCTACAGCGGCAGTAATGGCGGCTTCATCCGTAGGGTTCGGGATGGCGGCGCCCGGCAAAGTTTCAGTCATCTACTGTTCTTAGCTACGAGTCGGGGCTGGTCAATTTCTCAAGGACCAGGTCGGGGCCACTGGAAAAATACTGGCTGGAAAAATTCCTGCTGGAGAAATACCGGCGGCCACTATCCTCCAGTCTAATTGAACCCTCCGGCTACCATGGCCTCATGACACCAGGGCCGGGCCGCGAAACACGACGGCCGCTGACGCCGGGGCAGCGGCTACGGCAGCTCGCCAACCTGGCCAACGGCACCACACTGCTTGGACTGGCCGTTGCCCGGGCCGCCGGTACCGCCGTGAGCCGGGGTCCGCACGGGCTTATCATCGCTGCGGGTTACCGGTGGCGCCTTCCGTACGCCGGGGCTTTCACTGTAGGCAACGTCGTGTTCTGCCGGATCCGGACCTGGCAACTGACCTCCAACCCGGCGCTCCTCGGCCATGAGGAAAAACACTGCAGCCAGTACGCCTACTGCCTGGGCATGCCCTTCTTTCCGCTGTATTTCCTGGCCGCCGGCTGGTCGCAGCTCCGGACCGGAAACCCGGCATCGGCAAACTTCTTCGAACGCCGTGCGGGCCTGGCCGCCGGCGGCTACGCTGACATCAGGACACCAAGGCCGGCACCCCATGGGCCCGGCGGAATCGAGGTCTGACCATGGCGGGCGAACCCAACACCAGGACCATCACCGTCAACGGAACGGGGACGGCCGAGGCGCCGCCTGACCTGCTGACTGTTTCCGTGGGCGTCGAATGCCGGCGGGACAGCGTGGGCACCTCCTATGCGGATGCGGGAACAGCGTTGTCCCGTGTGTCCAGCGTGCTCCGACGCCACGGTGTGGCCGATCCGGACATCCGGACGTCCGGTCTGAACGTCCGGCCTGAGGTCGTCTGGCGCGACGGCGGAGGCCAGCAGGTGACCGGGTATGTAACCTCCAGCGTGCTTACCGTGCGTCTGCGGCAGGTAGGCGCCGCGTCCGCTGTCATTGCGGACGTCGTCGATGCCGGCGGCGATGACGTGCGCCTGAACGGGCTGGAGCTTGGCTTCTCGGATGAGTCTGCCGTTGCCTCCGTTGCCCGGGAAGCTGCATGGCAGGACGCCGTTGCCACGGCGGAACAGTTTGCATCCCTGGCATCCGCGCGGCTTGGCACCGTGGTGTCCATTTCCCAAGGCGCCGACCGGCCCCGGCCGGTTCCCGTGGCCGGGATCCAGCGCGCCGCCGCCACCGAAACCATCAGTGTGGAAGCGGGGCAGGCGAGTATTGGCGCGAGCGTCACCGTGGTGTGGGAACTGCAGGACTGACGTCTCCCGCAGCCGGCATCGAGCCCGGCGCGCGGACTTTTGCAGTCGACGGTCCTTGACTTAAGTTCGAACATATCTTCGAATAGAGGACATGAGATGGGATGCACAAGCACTGATGCCCCGGCCAGCCGATGACCTCGGACGTGGTCCATCACCGGCTTTGCTCCCGCTTGCCGGGTTGGTCCGTTCGGTGACCACCCCCGAATTCGCCGGCATCACCTTCCATGAGGTCACCGCCAAATCGGTGCTCAACAAGGTGGTGGCCGGGTCGCGCATGCCGTTTGAGTGGACGGTGAACCCGTACCGCGGCTGCAGCCATGCCTGCGTCTATTGTTTCGCGCGCAAGAGCCACACGTATCTGGACTTTGACGCCGGATTGGATTTTGACAGCCAGGTGGTGGTCAAGGTCAATGCCGCCGAGGTGCTCAGGAAGGAGCTGGCCAAGCCTTCCTGGGGCCGTCATCAGGTGGCGCTGGGCACCAACACGGACCCGTACCAGCGGGCCGAGGGCCGCTACCAGCTGATGCCGGGGATCATTACGGCTCTGGCGGACTCAGGCACACCATTGTCCATCCTCACCAAAGGGACGTTGCTCGCACGGGACATTCCGCTCCTGAAGCGGGCTGCCGCGCAGGTGCCGGTGGGAGTTGGCATTTCACTGGCGATGACGGACGAGGCACTTTCGGAAGCCGTGGAACCAGGCACACCCGGGCCACGTGCGCGGCTGAAGCTGGTCTCCCGCTTACGCGATGCCGGTCTCCCCTGCGGCGTCATGGCGATGCCCATCCTGCCCTGGCTCTCGGACAGTGACGAAGCCCTTGATGCCCTCTTCGCCGCCCTGGCGGAAGCCGGAGCTACGGGGGTGACAGCAGGCGCCCTTTACCTTAAGCCGGGGACCCGCGAATGGTTTATGGAGTGGATTGCCAGGAACCACCCGGAACTGGCAGGCCGCTATCGCCGGCTCTACGGCACGGGGTCCTACGCCTCCAAGGAATACCGCGCCTGGCTTGCCGCCAAAGTCCGCTACTTCAAGAACCGGCATGGCTTCTCACGTTCCGACGGTTTCAGCCATCGTGATCTGGCGGACGACCCCCGGGGCGAGGAAGCCCGGTATCCGGAAGGAATCCTGCCTGTATCCGGGACAGCAGGCGCTGACTTTCGGAACGCCGACGAAGCACCAGCGTCCGGTCAACCGACCCTGTTCTGACGTCAGGATTTCAGCGTGCGTGCATGCCCGGCTGCCGTGCGCTGAGTGAAAGCAGGAGGGCTTCGACAATGGGGAAATCGGCCGGAATCCAGGGCAGCTCCAGCACTTCCCGGCGGTCCGCCAGCTCAACCCACCGCAATTTGTCGTGGTCCTCGAGGGGTTGCGGCTCGCCTTGGATGATTTCGGCCAGCCAGACCCGCATGGTGGCCCGCTCGTTCAGCGGCCACCCGGTGTCCGTCGCTGCCGGCAGCTCCGGCCCCAGCCGGACACCCACGCCGAGCTCCTCCCGCAGTTCCCGGTGCAGCGCTGCCTCGCATTCCTCACCGGCGTCCACTTTCCCGCCGGGGAATTCCCACAAGCCGGCGAACTGCTCGGGAGCTGTCCGCCTGGCCACCAGCAGGCGCGCAGGCTTCACCAACGAGTCCACAATTGCTCCGCCAACTACCTGTATCAGTCCAGTCACCGCCCCAGTCTATGAGGGAGAATGGTCTGTGGGCCTTCCGCCCGGCATCCCCTTTCGAAAAGCAGGCACATGAGCAGCGTCGTCCAAACCACTACCGCGTCCAAGACGAAGGCTCCGCACGTTGGTGCAGCGATTTTCGCGCTTGCCATGGGCGGCGTCGGAATCGGCGTCACGGAGTTCACCATGATGGGCCTGTTGAAAGAGGTGGAACAGGGGCTCAACATCAGCACGCCGGAGGCCGGGCATCTCATCTCCGCGTATGCCCTTGGAGTAGTGGTGGGGGCGCCGTTGCTCGCCGCAGTGGGAGCGAAACTGCCGCGCAAGCACCTGGCACTCGGATTGATGCTTTTCTTCACGCTGGCAAACCTGACGTCCTACCTTGCACCGGACTACGGCAGCATGCTCGTATCCCGCTTCGCGGCCGGACTGCCGCACGGAGCATTCTTCGGGGTCGCGGCCGTGATCGCCGCTTCCCTGGTTCCTCCGAGCCGGCGCGGCTGGGCCATTTCCATGGTCATGGCAGGCCTGTCCATTTCCAACGTCATCGGCGTCCCCGCGGCCACCTGGGTGGGCCAGACGTTCGGCTGGCGGCTGCTGTTCCTCCTCGTCGGGGGCATTGGCCTGCTGACACTGGTCCTGCTTTGGCGTTATGTCCCGTACCAGGCTCCTCATCCTGACGCGAGCATCCGCCGCGAACTCGGTGCGCTCAAACGGCTCCAGGTGTGGCTGGCCATCCTGATTGGCATTGTGGGCTTTGGCGGCTTCTTCGCCACCTACACGTATATTGCCCACACCATGACCCTGGTGGCCGGAATCCCTGCATCGCTGCTGCCGATTGTCGTGGCACTGTACGGGCTGGGCATGGTGGCCGGCACCGTCGTCGGCGGCCGGCTTGCCGACAAGTCAGTGATGGGGACGCTGTACTGGGTCCTGCCAGGCATCGCCGTCGCCCTGGTGGCGTACGCAGTTGCGGTCCATTGGCCCTGGTCGGCCCTGGTGATGGTCTTTGTTGTGGGGGCCTCCGGCTCCATGCTGGTCCCCGCCCTCCAGACGCGTCTGTTGGATGCCTCGCCGGACGCCCCTTCCCTCGCGTCGTCGCTCAACCATGCCGCGCTCAACGTTGCCAACGCCTTGGGCGCATTCCTGGGCGGCGTGGTGATCGCCTGGGGCTGGGGCTTCGTGGCGCCGGCACTCGTAGGCGCCGTGTTGGCCGTTTTGGGCCTTGGCATCGCTGTGGCCAGCGGCCTCCTGGAACGCAAAAAGCCGCTGACCGCCTGATCCTGGGGAACGGGCGGCCTGCGGCTTCACAGCTCTCCGATGCGCTGGCGGAGGAACGTCAGGCCTGCGCGTCCTGCTTCGCGTCTCCGCGGTGCAGATCCGGTTCGAGGTAGATCACCCGGGCGATCGGTACTGCCGTTCGGATCCTGGACTCAGCCGCATCAATGGCAGCGGCGATGTCCCGGCCGGTCTCCGCGGCACCCACCGAGATCTTGGCAGCCACCAACAGCTCCTCGGGCCCGAGGTGCAGGGTCTTCAGGTGGATGATGCGGTGATGTCCCCCGGCCTCGATGGCCGCGCTGATCCGGCCCACGTCATCCCGCGTTGCGGACTCCCCCAACAGCAGGGACTTGGTCTCGACAGCCAGCACCACGGCGATGGCCACAAGCAGAAGACCGATCATGCCGGTACCGGCCGCGTCCCACAGGCCGTTTCCGGTAATGAGAGTCAGGCCCACTCCGGCCAGCGCGAATACAAGGCCGAGCAGGGCACCGAGGTCCTCCAGCAGGATGATCGGCAGTTCCGGCTGTTTGGCGGTACGCACGAAACTCACCCAGCCCTGCTTGCCGCGGATGTGGTTGGACTCCATGATGGCGGTCCGGAACGAGAAGGACTCAGCCACGATGGCCCCGACCAGTACGGCGAGCGGAACCCACCAGAAGTCCCCTTCAATGGCGTGCGGGTGCTGCAGCTTCTCCCACGCTTCGAAGAGTGCGAAGAGTCCGCCCACGCTGAAGAGGACGATCGAGACGATGAAGGCGTAGATGTAGCGTCCACGGCCATATCCGAAGGGGTGCTCCGCGCTGGCTGCCTTCCTGGCGCGCTTGCCACCAATCAGGAGCAGCAACTGGTTGCCGGAGTCGGCAACGGAGTGGATGGCTTCGGCCAGCATGGACGAAGAAGCGGTCAGGAAAAAAGCGACGAATTTGAGGACGGCGATGGTCAGGTTTGCGGCAAGGGCCGCGACGATCGCCTTGGTACCGCCATTTGCAGCCACGGAGGCTTCACCTCTTCACAGGTACGGGAACGAACAGTGCTAAGTCACGGCGCCACGGCTGGCGACGCCCTCGAACACCGTACCTTTTTGGGTGTCAGCGGTGCACTTCTGACATGCAGTAAGCCTGCTGACAATGGTGCCGCCGTATGTTAGCTTGAACACTAATCGGGACGTTTAATCCCGACGAATATGAAGGAGGAGACATGGGTTTTCTTGCTTGGATTATTCTCGGCCTCATCGTTGGGGCCATCGTTAAAGCCGTTATGCCCGGCAAAGTCGGCGGCGGCTGGGTCACCAGCCTTGTGCTGGGAGTCGTCGGCGCAATAGTCGGCGGGTGGATTGGCAACCTCTTGTTCGCCAAGGGCGACATGGGCTTCTTCGATCTGGGTACCTGGATCCTAGCTATCGTCGGCGGCCTGGTAGTTGCCGGCGTCTACGGCGCCATCACAGGACGCAACAAAGCCACACGGGCACCCTGATTACCCCCACCTCATCTGATTCATACAGGCAAGGCCCCGGAGAACTTCCGGGGCCTTGCCTGTTAAATCAAGCCTTCTGCAGAGTCACGCTTTCTGGGACCGGGCACTCGCGTAAAGGCACACCGTTGCCGCCGTGCCAAGGTTCAGGCTTTCCGCGGCCCCATACACGGGTACAGCCACCCGATGGTCGGCCAGGGCCAGTTCATCTTCCGAGAGCCCCTGCGCTTCGTTTCCAAAGAACCACGCGGTGGGGCCCTCCAGGGCGAAAAGCGATTCGACGCCGGAGCCTGCGATCCGGCGGGCGGCGTTTTCATCCTGCAGCGTATCCAGGTTGACGTCACCGTTTCCGTCGGCGGCCAACAGGCCAATCCCCCGCGCACGGCAGGCGGCTGCCACCTCCGCGATATCGGCGCCCAGGACAACGGGCAGATGGAACAGGGAACCGGCGGTGGAACGGACCGCCTTGGGGTTATAGATGTCAACGCTGGATGAGGTCAGGATGACGGCGTCCGCCCCGGCCGCGTCAGCTGCGCGGAGCACGGTGCCGGCGTTGCCGGGGTCCCGGACCTGGCACAGCACTGCCAGCAGCTGCGGGCCGGCGTCGAGGACCTGCTCAAGGCTCACATCCAGGAAACGGCAGACCGCGAGAATGCCCTGCGGGGTTACCGTGTCCGCCATCGCGGCCAGCACTTCGTCAGTAGTGAGGAACGCGGGGGTACCCTCTGCCAGTTCCTCCAGGTCCGGGTGCCGGTCGAGGCAGGCCTCGCTCGCGTAGACCTCATACACGACGCCGGGCTCCCCTGCAGCGATCCTTTTCTGGTGCAGGGTCAGGGCCTCCCGGACGGCCTGCGGACCCTCCGCCAGAAATTCGCTGCGCTTTAAACGGGCCGGGCGCCCTGCAAGTTGTGCCACCTTCCTCACCCGATCAGCTCGGGGATTGGAGAGTGGAAAATCTTGCGGGCGCCCGGTTTCGTTCATATAAGAACCTTAGCGGCTATGGCCACCGGTTCTTGAACTGCCGAAAGGTACTACTTGGCAGCCGGAGCCGACGTATCAGCAGGCAGGGAGTCCTTGGCAATCTGAACCAGCGCTGCGAATGCGTTCGCATCCGACACAGCCAGCTCAGCAAGCATACGGCGGTCAACCTCGACCTCAGCGGCCTTCAGGCCCTGGATCAGGCGGTTGTAGGTCAGGCCGTTGGCGCGGGACGCAGCGTTGATACGCTGGATCCACAGGCGGCGGAAGTCGCCCTTCTTCTTTTTACGGTCGCCGTAGCTGTACACAAACGAGTGCAGCAGCTGCTCTTTGGCCTTGCGGTACAGGCGTGAACGCTGTCCACGGTAGCCCTTTGCGCGTTCAAGGATAACCCGGCGCTTCTTGTGGGCGTTGACCGCCCTCTTCACA
>DASSIA010000065.1:0-16318 GCA_035692345.1 Arthrobacter sp.
CAAGGCCCCGTTCAACAACAAGCTGGTCCGCCAGGCCCTGCACTACGGCCTGGACAAGGACGCCATCATCAAGAAGGCCCTGTTCGGCAACGCCAAGCCGGCCAGCTCCTACTTCCAGGAAGGCCACCCGGACTACGTCAAAGCCAAGAACGTCTACGGCTACGACGCCAACAAGGCCGCCGACCTGCTGAAGCAGGCAGGTGTCACGAGCCTCGAATTCGAGCTGCTCACCACGGACACCGCCTGGGTCAAGGACGTCGCCCCGCTGATCCTGGAATCCTGGAACAAGATCCCTGGCGTCAAGGCCACCGTGAAGAGCATCCAGTCCGGCGCCCTGTACACCGACCGCGTCGGCACCGGCGACTACACCGTCGTCGCCGCCCCGGGCGATCCGTCCGTGTTCGGCAACGACGCTGACCTGCTCCTGAGCTGGTTCTACTCGGGCGCCACCTGGATGGAAAAGCGCGCCTACTGGACCGCCCCGGAGCGCGCCACGCTGCAGGACCTGATGAACAAGAATTCACAGGCATCCAAGGAAGATTCCAAGAAGATCACCGGCCAGATCGTGGACCTCATCTCCGAGGAACTCCCGCTCTACCCGATCTTCCACCGCCAGCTGCCCAGCGCCTGGGACGACAAGAAGCTCAACGGCTTCAAGCCGCTGCCCACCACCGGCCTGTCGTTCATCGGCGTCGGACGCACTGCCTAAAGAAGTACCTGCGCTGCCGGGCCCGCTTTACGTCCTGAGATCCACTCTGAGGGCATAAAGCGGGCCTTGCAGCTCACCCAACACACCGGAGAACAAATTGGTTACGATATTGCGCCTGCTCGGCCGCAGACTCGCAGCACTGCCATTGAT
Organism: Arthrobacter sp.; assembly: GCA_035692345.1. Classification (GTDB taxonomy): domain Bacteria; phylum Actinomycetota; class Actinomycetes; order Actinomycetales; family Micrococcaceae; genus Arthrobacter. The sequence goes on from DASSIA010000065.1 coordinate 860, forward strand.
GATCCTGGGCATCACCCTGCTCGTCTTCCTTGTCCTGCAGGCTGCTCCCGGGGACCAGGCAAGCTCCGCCCTCGGCGACGGCGCCAGTGATGAAGCGAAACAGCAGTACCGCCAGGAAAACGGCCTGAACGATCCGCTGGTCATCCAGTACTTCCACTTCCTCGGCAAGCTGCTGCAGCTGGACCTCGGCGTCACCACGCCGCCGGCGAAGTCGGTGGCCTCCATGATCGGCTCCGCGTTCCCCCTGACGCTGCAGCTGACCTTCCTGGGTGTACTGATCGCCATTGTGCTGTCCCTGGCCTTCGGCATCCTCGGAGCCCTCTACCGCGACAAATGGCAGGACCAACTGGTCCGCGTCTTCTCGATCGCGGCGATCGCCACACCGTCGTTCTGGCTCGGCATCCTCCTCATCCAGTGGTTCGCCCTCGGGGAGAACCCGCTCTTCCCCTCCGGCGGCATCGCGACGCCGGAATCCGGCTTCGGCGGCTGGCTCAACTCGATGGCCCTCCCGGCCCTCGCCCTGGGCATCCCCGTCTCCGCCTCGCTGATCCGGGTGGTCCGCACCTCGATGGTGGAGGAACTGGACCGCGACTACGTCCGCACCGCCATCGGCAACGGCGTCCCCTACCGCGAGGTGGTCTCCAAGAACGTCCTGCGCAACGCCCTGGTGACTCCGGTGACCGTGCTGGGCCTTCGCGTGGGCTACCTCCTGGGCGGCGCCGTCGTGATTGAAATGATCTTCGCCCTGCCCGGCATGGGCCAGCTGATCCTCAACGGCATCACCAACCTGGACATCAACCTGGTCCAGGGCGTGGTGCTCACCATCTCCGTTACTTTCGTTCTGGTGAACATCGTGGTGGACCTCCTGTACCTGCTCATCAACCCCCGAATCAGGACGGTATAGCTCATGCGTAGCAAGCTTGCTGAACGGCTGAGTGCCCCTGGCGTCCGCTTCAAGGCCCTCCCCTGGGGCTCCCGCATCGCCCTCCTCTTCCTCATCGTGATCGTCCTCTCGGCCGTCTTCGCGCCGGTTCTCGCCCCGCACGATCCTCTGGAGACCTTCATCCCGGCCACCCCGCCGGGCGCCGAGCACTTCTTCGGCACCGACCGCCTGGGCCGCGACATCTTCTCCCGCCTGCTCTTCGGCGCACAGTCCTCGCTGATGATCGGCCTCGGCGCCGTGGCACTGGCCATCCTCGCCGGTTCCCTGCTCGGCTCTTTCGCCGCAACATCCAGCAAGGCCGTGAACGAACTGATCATGCGCCTCATGGACATCCTGATGGCGTTCCCGGGCATCGCCCTCGCCGCTGTACTGCTGGCCGCGTTCGGCAACTCGGTTCCCACCATCATCATCGCGATCGCCATCATCTACACCCCGCAACTGGCCCGCGTGGTCCGCGCCAACGTGCTCTCCCAGTACGGCGAAGACTATGTCCGCGCAGAGCGCGTGATCGGTGCAGGCCGCTTCTACATCCTGCTCAAGCACATCGTCCGCAACACCGCAGCCCCCGTGCTGGTGTTCGCCACGGTCATGGTTGCGGACGCCATCATCCTCGAGGCCTCACTGTCCTTCCTGGGCGCCGGCGTGCAGGACCCCGCACCGTCGTGGGGCAACGTGATCTCCTACGGCCGCAACCTGGTCCTCTCCGGTGGCTGGTGGGCCACCACCTTCGCCGGTGTGACCATCCTCCTCACGGTGCTGGCCCTGAATATCCTCGCCGAAGGCCTCACCGACGCCATGGTGAACCCGAAGCTGCGCAAAGCACCTGTTGTGAAGGACGACGACGGTTCGGCAGCTGCCGTTGCCGGCGCAGCGGTGGGTGCCGCCGTCGATACCGAAATCGCCACCTCCGTCGCCCAGCCTTCGGTGGTGGAAGCGCACGAGCTGGACGCGCTGCGCGCTTCCTACGGTGACGTCCTCGCCGAGGAGGAGTACAACGAGGCAGCGATCCTCTCGGATCCGAAGGTGGCCGCGGCGAACCCGCACCTCCTGCTGGACAAGGAACTCGAGCTGCTCTCGACCATTGAGGCGCAGCGCACCGACCGCCTCCCCCAGGTACCGGCCGGCGCGCGCAACGTCCTCGAGGTCAAGAACCTGTCCATCCGCTTCCCCGGCCGCTTCGGCAACACCGCAATTGTGGACAACGTCTCCTTCACGGTCCGCGAAGGCGAGACCATGGGCCTGGTGGGCGAGTCCGGCTGCGGCAAATCCATCACGTCCCTTGCGGTCATGGGCCTGCTGCCCAAGACTGCGCAGGTCACCGGTTCCATCAAGTTCGACGGCAAGGAACTGCTGGATCCGGCCACCAGCCACAGCAGCGTCAAGGCCTACGAAGGCCTGCGCGGCGAGCAGATCGCCATGGTCTACCAGGACGCCCTGAGCTCCCTGAACCCGTCCATGAAGATCAAGGACCAGATGACGCAGCTGACCAAGCGCGGCGGCCGCAAAACCCCGGCCGAGCTGCTGGAACTGGTCAAGCTCGATCCCGTCCGCACGCTGGCCAGCTACCCGCACGAGCTCTCCGGCGGCCAGCGCCAGCGCGTGCTGATCGCCATGGCACTGTCCCGCTCGCCGAAGATCGTGGTCGCCGACGAGCCCACCACCGCCCTGGACGTCACCGTCCAGAAACAGGTGGTGGACCTGCTCAACGAACTGCGTGAACAGCTCGGCTTCGCCATGGTCTTCGTCAGCCACGACCTCGCCCTGGTGGCCTCCCTGGCCCACCGCATCACGGTGATGTACGCCGGCCAGGTGGTGGAATCCGCACAGGCTTCCGAACTCCTGCAGAACCCCAAGCACGAGTACACCCGCGGCCTGCTCGGCGCTGTCCTCTCCATCGAGGCCGACGCCGTACGCCTGCACCAGATCCCCGGCACCGTCCCGTCCCCGCGCGACTTCGCTCCGGGCGACCGCTTCGCTCCGCGATCCCTGCGGTCCGACGCCGACCCCAACCAGCAGTTGGTCCTCACCTCCGTGGGCGCCTCCGGCGGCGGAGACGCTGACCACTACTGGGCGAGCCACCTGAAGGAGGATGCAAAGTGAGTGAATCAACCGGTAAGCCGGTCATCGAACTCAAGGACGTCAGGGTCCACCACCACGCCCGTGGCGGCGGACTGTTCCGCCCGAACATCGTCAAGGCCGTCGACGGCGTCGACTTCACCATCAGCCGCGGCGAAACCGTCGGCATCGTCGGTGAGTCCGGCTGCGGCAAGTCCACCCTCGCCTCCGTGCTGGTGGGACTGCAGACGCCGACGTCGGGCGAGGTCCTCTTCCATGGCAAGCCCGCCATCAAGAGGAACGCCGCAATGCGCAAGGACTTCGGCCGCTCCGTGTCCGTGGTCTTCCAGGACCCGGCCACGGCGCTGAACCCGCGCATGACCGTCCAGGACATCCTCACGGACCCGCTGCAGATCCACGGCATCGGCAACGCGGCATCCCGCGCGGCCAAGGTCAAGGAACTGCTGGCCCTCGTGGGCCTGCCGCAGTCCGCGGCCGAGGTCACGCCGTCGCAGGTTTCCGGCGGCCAGCGCCAGCGTGTGGCGATCGCCCGCGCACTCGCGCTGGATCCGGACATCATCGTGGCGGACGAGCCGACGTCGGCCCTGGACGTCTCCGTCCGGGCGCAGGTGCTGAACCTGCTCTCGGACCTCAAGACCCAGCTGAACCTCGGCATGGTGTTCATCTCGCACGACATCCAGACCGTCCGATATGTCTCGGACCGGATCTGCGTTATGTACTTCGGCAAGATCGTCGAGCAGGGCACCGCAACCCAGGTCTTCGACAGCCCCACCAACGACTACACCAAGAAGCTGCTTGGCGCCGCCCCGAGCCTGCTCCACATCTAGATTTCCCCCAAGAAGTTTCGTCTAACCATCAATATTTGGAGAACACTGTGACTACTGTCGCGTCCCGCTTCCAGGGCGTCATCCCGCCCGTCGTTACCCCCCGCACCGTCGACGGCGCCATCGACGTACCGTCGCTCGAAAACGTCACCAAGCACCTGCTCGACGGCGGCGTCAGCGGCCTTTTCGTGCTGGGTTCCTCAGGCGAGGTCACCCACATGACCAACACCGAGCGCGACCTCGTGGTGCAGACCGTGGCCGGCGTGAACGCCGGCCAGGTGCCGGTGATCGTCGGCGCCGTTGAGCAGACCACCAACCGCGTCATCGAAGAAGCCAAGCGCGTCATCGCGCTGGGTGCCGACTCGATCGTGGCCACCAGCCTGTACTACGCCATCTCCAACGCCCAGGAGAACGGCACGCACTTCCGCTCCATCGCCGCCGCCGTAGACGTTCCTGTCTTCGCCTACGATGTGCCGGTGCGCACCCACTTCAAGCTGCCTACCGACCTGCTGGTCGAACTGGGCCGTGAGGGTGTCATCGCCGGTGTGAAGGACTCCTCCGGCGACGACGTCTCCGTCCGCCAGCTGCTGCTGGCCGCCAAGGACATCCCCAACTTTGACATCCTCACCGGCCACGAAGTGGTTGTGGACGGTGCCCTCCTGGGTGGCGCCCAGGGTGTTGTTCCGGGCCTCGGCAACGTTGACCCGGCCGGCTACAAGCGCCTCTACGACGCCGCTGTTGCCGGCGACTGGGCCAAGGCAGCAGCCGAGCAGGACCGCCTGGCCGACGTCTTCGAGATCGTCTACACCCCCAAGGCAGGCCGCATGTCCGGCAACGCCGCGGGCCTGGGCGCCTTCAAGACCGCCCTGCAGCTCATGGGCATCATCAAGACCAACGTCATGAGCGTACCGATGCTGTCCCTGGACGAGGACGAGACCGCCGCGATCAAGGTCATCCTGGAACGCAACGGCCTGATCTAGTCCCATCCCGGTGATTGAGCCTGTCGAAATCCAGGTTTCGACAGGCTCAATCACCGGACCACAAGTAAGGAACCACATGCAGTACGCGATCGGTGTTGACCTTGGGGGTACCAAGACTGCTGCCGGGGTTGTTTCCGGAGATGGGGAGGTCTTGTTTTCGGAGACCATTCCGACGCTGAACCGCGACGGCGGCGACGCGATCCTCGACGCGACTGCAGCGTTGATTTCTTCCCTCATGGCGCGGGCTCAAGCAGAGGGCCTGGGCGTGGTGGGGGTTGGGGTGGGATCGGCTGGGGTCATTGACGCCGTTCGCGGTGTTGTGGTGTCCGCTACCGATGCCATCCTGGGCTGGGCCGGGACCGAGCTGACCGCAGGGTTGGCCGCCCGGCTCAGCCTGGCGCCGGAGGCTATCCAGGCAGTTAACGATGTCCACGCGCACGCCCTGGGCGAGTCGTGGACCGGTTCCGCAGCAGGAACCGCTAGTTCGCTCCTGGTGGCCTTCGGCACCGGCGTTGGCGGCAGTTTTGTGCTGGCCGGGCACCCGGTCCTGGGGCACCGCTACGTCGGCGGTCACGTGGGCCACTTCGCCTCACCGTATGCGTTTCACGAGGGCCAAGCCGTTCCCTGCGTCTGCGGCGGGGCCGGGCACGTTGAGGCCATTGCCTCCGGGCCGGCCATCCACGAGGCGTACGTTCGCCTCGGCGGCGAGGAGCCGGCGTCGGACGCCCGCGGCGTCTTTGCCCTGGCCGGTGCCGGCGATCCCATCGCCATCAAGGCGGTGGGCATCGGGGCCGGCGCGGCCGGCCAGGCTGTGGGCGGACTGGCCAACATCCTGGACCCCGAGGTGGTGGTGGTTTCCGGCGGGCTGTCTGACGCCGGCGCCCCCTGGTGGCGTCCCATGGAACGCGCCCTGCGCACCGAACTCCTGCCCGCTTTGGCCGGGCTTCCGGTTCTCCCGGCTAAACTCGGCAACGCAGCAGCCATGGTGGGCGCCGCGCGCCTCGTTCTCACCAGACTCTCTTAATCCGCACTGCCAACCTTCCAGAGGAACCGATCGTGATTCTGACCCCCGAAGCCCTCGAAGCCCTGCGCGGGCAACTCATCGTGTCCTGCCAGGCCTATCCTGGCGAGCCTATGCGGGACCCGCGCACCACGGCGCAGTTTGCCGCGTCCGCGGTGATCGGCGGCGCCGCTGCCGTCCGGGTCCAGGGCCTGGCCGATGTGCAGTTCACGCGTGCAGCGGTGGAGGTTCCGGTGATCGGGCTCTGGAAAGACGGGCACGACGGCGTCTTCATCACCCCCACGCTCCGCCACGCTTTGGCGGTGGCCAACGCCGGCGCCCACGTCGTGGCGATCGACGGCACCCGCCGGGAGCGCCCGGACGGATTGACCCTGGCCCGGACCGTGGCCGGGATCCACGCGGAATCCCACGCGCTGGTTATGGCTGACTGCGGCTCCCTCGACGACGCTGCAGCGGCGGTGGAGGCCGGAGCTGACCTGATCGGCACCACCCTGTCCGGTTACACCGGCGAACGCCCCAAGACGCACGGCCCGGACCTGGAGCTGCTCCAGCAGATCGCCGCCGCCGGATTCGGCGTGCCGCTGATCGCGGAAGGCCGCCTGCACACTCCGGAGCAGGCCCGGCAGTGCCTCGACACCGGCGCGTTCGCCGTCGTCGTTGGTACCGCGATCACCCACCCGGCCACCATCACCGGCTGGTTCGCAGAGGCCCTCAAGTGACTCCGCCGCCGGAACAGACACAGCCGGAACAGACGCCGGCGCACGCCACGGGGTCAGGTAGCTACCTGCTGGCCGGCACGGTCCTGACCGACGGCTCCGCCCAAGCGGACGCGGTGGTGGCCGTCGCGGACGGGCGCATCGCGTATGTGGGCCCGCGCAGCGGACTGGATCAGGCGTTGCTGCCCGGCCTTGAAGAACTGGAGCTGCCGCCCGGCAGCATGATTCTGCCGGGCCTCGTCGACCTCCACTGCCACGGCGCCGTCGGCGGCGACTTCCCCAGCGGTGACAGTGGGGCTGCCCGCACCGCCGTGGACTTCCTGCACCGCAGCGGCACCACCACCCTGCTGGCAAGCATGGTGACCGCGTCCCGCGAGGACCTGGTGCGTGGCCTGGATACCCTGCGGCGGCTCGCCGACGAAGGGCTCATCGCGGGCATCCACTCCGAGGGACCGTTCCTGTCCCACGCACGCTGCGGTGCGCAGGACCCGCGGTTCCTGCGCGAGCCGGACCTCAACCTGCTGGGCGCGCTCCTCGACGCGGCCGGTGGGCACCTTCGCACCATGACCTACGCCCCCGAACTGCCCGGCGCCGAGGCCGTGGTCCGGATGCTCGCCGAGCATGGCGTTACGCCGTCGCTGGGGCACACGGATGCGGACGTCCGGACGACGGCGGCGTCCCTCACCGAAGCGGCCGAGCTGCTGGCGGCATCCGGACTTGGGACGGTATCACGCCCCACCGTCACGCACCTGTTTAATGGCATGCCGCCGCTGCACCACCGCAGCCCCGGGCCTGTGGCGGCGTGCCTCCGGCTGGCCGGAGCAGGCACCGTGGCCGTGGAACTCATTGCCGATGGTGCGCACCTGGACCCCGAAACGGTCCGGATGGTCTTCGACCTGGTGGGGGACGAAAACGTGGTCCTGGTGACCGATTCCATGGCCGCCACCGGGCTGCCCGACGGCGACTACGAGCTTGGCCCCGCGGCCGTCACGGTCAGTGACGCCGTGGCGCGGCTCCGGAGCAACGGTTCGCTTGCCGGCGGGACGGCCACGCTGCTGGACGTTGTGCGGCGGACCATTGACGCCGGGGTGGAGCCAGCCGCCGCAGTTCGGTCCGCCACGGCGGTGCCGGCGGCCCTCATTGGCCAGCAGCACGAAATCGGAAGCCTCCGGGCAGGCCTGCGTGCCGACGTCGTGGTGGTGGACCGCAACTTCCGCCGGGTCCTGGTCCTGCGGGCGGGACGCACCCTGGGGCTCCCCGCCGTCGGAGTTTAGGTCGTACGCCGGCGGTCTCGCCGGACTCCCAAACCGGCACCCTCCTGCCGATTCCGCCCGCCACGCCTTCCAGCGAGCGCCTCCAAGCGCGAACCGGCAACAGCACTGAGACCATTGTTGACTGCGTGGGGCCTACCCGGCAGGCTGTGAGGACATCCACGGCAGGGGGACCCTGATGAAGCACCCGACGTACCCGCTCGCCGTCGCCATTGTCCTCGGGTTAGCCCTTGCCGGGTGCCAGCCAGCCGCCGGACCGCTCCCGGTGGGGTCGACCGCAGTCGTGCCCGGCCCGTCGTCGTCCGAGCTCGCGGCCATCATCCAGACCGCCGTCGAGGATCGAAACGGCACAGCACTGGACGCTTCCCCCGCCCCGCGCCTGACCGAAACGCAGACGACGGCGGCCTACCGGACCAAGCGCGAGCGGGACCTCCTGGTGGTGGCCCGTTCGAAAGCCGGATTCAAGTCAAGGGGCTTCTGGTATACGTCCTTTTCAACGACGTTAAAGCTAGAGAACGTTGAAGCGACCGGCTCGGAGGCGACAGTCCGGTTCACGGAATTGACCAAGGAATACCAGGCTTCGACGGCGAACGGGCCAAGCAGCGTCCCGTCAGGCTACTCACTGCCGCAGACCGCGACGTTCCGGGCAACAGAGGACGGCTGGCAGCTGGACAGCATCTCCCCCACCGCGCACGGGGGCGGCCTGCCTATGTCCGTCGTCGAGGGCTGAGCGCGGAGTCAGAAGGTTGCCACGACGGTGCCCTCAGAAGGTCTGAGTCATGACCGCGGCAATGCGGGAAGCGACAAACTGCCGGGGCTCAGACGCCGGCGGCGGCCCCGGACACGCGCACGGCGACCTGCCCGCTCCCCTGCGCCAGCTGCGACGCCGCGGCTTCGTCGGCCACCACCGTCACGTGCGGGTGCAGCTGCAGGACCGATCCCGGGCAGTCGGCCGTGACCGGCCCGTTGAGGGCGGCGGCCAGGATGCCGGCCTTGTCCGCGCCGTTGACCACCAGCAGGAGGTGGCGGGCTTCCATGATGGTGCCCAGGCCCTGCGTGATGCAGCGGAGCGGCACTTCCTCCGGCGTGTTGAAGTAACGGGCGTTCGCCTCGCGGGTTCGTTCCGTGAGGACTTCCACGCGGGTCCGGGAGTCCAGGGCGGAGCCGGGTTCGTTGAAGGCCACGTGGCCGTTGTGGCCGATGCCAAGGATCTGCACGTCGATGCCGCCGGCGCCGGCAATGGCGGCGTCGTAGTCAGCGGCGGCCGCCTCGGGGTCCGCAGCGCTTCCGTTCGGCACCGCAACGTTGGCGGGATCCAGGTGCAGCCGTTCAGTGACCTCTCGCCGGATAACCTCGGCATAGCTTTCGGGGTGTCCGGCGGGCAGGCCTACATACTCGTCAAGGGCGAAGGCGCGCACCGATGACATGTCCAGCCGGTGATTGGCGAGCGCGGCGTAGATCGGAAGCGGCGATCCGCCCGTGGCCACGCCCAGGACGGCGTCGGGCTTGCTGCGGATCACAGCGGCGAGGATCCCGGCGGCAACGGAACCGGTAGCTGAGGCGGTAGGCACAACGAAAATTTCCACGGCAAAGGCACTCTCTACGAAAAGGACAGGCTAATTCCGCCCGGGAGCGGGCGGTGAAGGAAGATCAGGCTAACGGGATGCGACGTCCTTGAGCTTCAGGCGGATGCCGTCAAAGTGGCGCTGCAGGCGTTCGGACGCAAGGGCCTTATCTTTGTCGGCCACTGCCTCGAAGATCTCCCAGTGGTCCTGCGTCTGCTGCTCCAGGTTGACCGGCCCCGTGCCCAAGGCAAGATGGATCCGTCGGTAAACCTGCCAGAAGACGTCCATAAGGTTGATCAGCAGCTCATTGTTAAGGGGCGCGTACAGGCGGCGGTGGAATTCGGCGTCGTGCTCGTACAGAGGCTCGCCCTTGTGCGCCGCGCTTTCCATGGCCTCCATGGTGGAGCGCAAGTCAGCCAGGTGCTCCTCGGTGAGCAGGTCGATGGCCGATCCGATCAGCCCGGATTCGAGGGCCTGGCGGACGTCAATGAGCTCCATGGCCTCCTCGCCCTTGTGGCGCAGGGACAGCCGGCCACGGAAGGTCAGGCCGGACACCAAGGCACTGAAGTTGTTGGGTGCCACGAACATGCCAAAGCCGTGCCGGATCTCGATGACCCCCAGGGCCTGCAGCACCTTCAGGGATTCGCGGACGGTGTTGCGGCCCACGCCCAGTTCGGCGGAGAGCTCACTTTCGGTGGGCAGTGCGTCGCCGACGTCCAGCCCGCGATCCAGGATGAGGTCCATAATCCTGGTTTGCAGCGCATGCGAGCGCAACTGCGCACTGAACCGGGCGGGCGATACTTCTTGCGATGCGATGGCCACTGGGTCTCCTCCTTGCCGCGCTTAGGGGTCGCGACTCGTCCTACATCTCAAGGGTACAGGAGATGGGACGTCCAATGACTAGAATCGGTGAACTTTTTTACTCGCGGTGGATTACGCGGCGGTGTCCAGGATCACAACGATAGCAAGGCGCCCGTCATTGATGTGTATCGTCCAATTCCTCGGCCGCCTCGCGCAGGCGCTCTGTGGCCTAACCCAAAAGCGACTGGATGAGCTCCCGGCACGTCCGGTATGCGGCCGTTTTGGGATCGATCAGCGCGTAGTGGTCGCCAGGGACCTTAACCAACCGGACATTCATATGCGCGGCGGCTCCGGCGTTGACATAGGACTCGGACTGGCCCAGCGGAACCGTGGTGTCCTCGGATCCATGGACAGCAATGACCGGCACCACCAGGGGAAGAGCGGTCATGGGGTCGGCATATCTGTAGCGGTGGGGATATTTCGACGACGACCCACCCAGCAGGTTGCTCACGGCACCGTTGCTGAGGTTCAGCTTCTCCGCCTCGGCCAGGTTGAGCAGGCCGGACTGGCTGACCACGCCCGTCAGATGCACTGCTGAGGCGTCCGATGTGCGCGGCACCTGGCGGTCCGCGTCCGGCAGCCCCAGTTGGGCAAGTTTGCCCCGGCCCGCGGCCCACGCCGCCAGATGCCCGCCGGCCGAATGGCCCAGGGCCACCACCCGGCCCACATTCAAGGCGTGCCTGCCCGCAAGCTCATCGAGTTTGTCGAGGCCAGCCAGGACGTCGATGAACGTGTTCGGCCAGCCGCCGCCGTTTCCGGCGCGGCGGTATTCAAGGTTCCAGGCGGCCATGCCGTGGGCGGCAAGGTCCTTAGCGATGGGCTCGCCCAACTCGGCGCCATATTGCGAACGCCAGTAGCCGCCATGGATCACCACCACCACACCGCGATGCTTGCCGCTGGCCGGCAGTTCCGGCAGGTAAAGCTCGCCCCATTGGCTGGTGTCCTCGCCGTACTGGTACTTGTAGCGCTTCACTGCATCCCCTTTGGCGTCCGACGAACACGCAGCGCCGACAGTTCCAACGGCCGCCGCGGCGGCAACGCCACACAGCGTGCGGAAGACAAATGTCAGGCGCCGCAGATCAGCCATCTGCCGAGACTACAGCGTTGTGGCGAACGTTACAGGTACTTCTCCGGCGATTGCCGCCTCCACCTGTAGATTTGTGCCCGTGAATTCCATCAACGCGCACTGGGCCGGGGCCTTCCAGGTCATCACGGACGCCGACGGCTGGCAACGCTTCCGGCGGCTTGATCCGGCCCTGCTGATATCCCCGGCCACCGACGGCCTGGAGGACCGGGCCACCATGGGCGCCGGCATCCGGGCAAGCTGGACGGCGTCGTCGGGAACGCTTGTCCTGGACGCGGAAGGCACAGCTGACAGTTCACCGTTTGACGTCCTGGTGGGCGGGAAGCTCACCCACCGGGTCCCCGCAGTTGGCCGGGTGAGTTACGAGCTCGCCTTGGGCACCCTCATGCCCGGGACTTCCGTCCAGCTGTGGCTCCCCCAGTTCGGGACGGTCCGGATCCGCGAAGCCTCGCTGCAGGGCGCGGACGTCCAGTCCGTTGCCGGATCGGGAAAACGCTGGCTGACGTACGGCAGCTCCCTGACGCATTGCCAGCAGGCCGACGGCCCGTCGGAAACCTGGCCTGCCCTGGTGGCGAACCGATATGGCTGGCAGCTCACCTCGCTTGGATTCGCGGGCGAGTGCCAGCTGGATCCCGCTGCGGAGTCAACGCTGCAGCAGCTGCCGGCCGATGTCATCTCGCTCTGCCTGGGCATCAACTCCTATAACGCATCCGTATTTTCAGGACGCAGCTACGCAAGCCAGGTGCTGGGGTTCGTGGCGAACATCCGCAAAGCCCATCCCCTGGCGCCGATTGCCGTCATCACCCCGATGCTGTCGCTGCCGCGGGAGGACCTGCCCAACGCCGTCGGCATGACCTTGCGGGACTACCGGGACGCAACCGCCGCCGTCGGGCGTGTCCTGCGCGACCGCGGCGACCACCGGATCCACTGCGTGGACGGCGCCGCCGTGTTCACTCCGGAAGAAGCCGCCGAACTGATGCCGGATACCCTCCACCCCGACAACACAGGCTATCGACTGATGGCCGCACGGCTGGGTCCGCAGCTCGCCGCGATGGCGGACCAGAACTGAAATCCCGAAGTTTCCGGGCGGAAACCGGTATTTGTCAAGATCAATCGCCGGGACCATCCGCGGCCGCTCCGGAAGGGGCGTAGTGTCGGTAGTAGGAGATTTCGGGTGGTTAAGGTCCGGGGTTGAATATACGGGCCGCGCGCTGAGAGAGCGCAAAGCCGCCAGCCGGGTTGTGTGACCCGGGCGATGCTTGGAATTGAGGCCGAATGGCCGAGAATGATGCTCTGCCCACTGCAGAACAATTGCAGGACCTGCTCCTTGAAAGCCCCGGCTTCACCGAATTCCTCTTGGGACTGACAGCCATTTCCGCGTCCTTGCTGGGTGGGGAGACGCCCTTGCTGTGTGCCATCACTGTGGAACGGGAAACCGGGCCCATGACGGTGGCCAGCAGCACGGAGACCGCCCGGAGCCTTGACGAACGCCAATACGCCTTCGACGACGGGCCCTGCCTGACGGCGCTGCGGGAGCAGCGGACAGTCCTCATCCGTGACCTGCAGGGTGACGAAAGCTGGGCGTGGTACGCCGGGGCTGTCGCGGACGAAGGCATCCGGACCATCCTGGCCGTCCCCATCCCCACCGACAACGGTTCCCGCTCCGCCCTGAACTGCTACTCAACCCGGCTCAATACCTTTGACCCGGCAACGGTGGCCGCGGTTGAGGAGCACGCCGCATCCCTTTCGCGGATCCTGCGCCTGGCTATTCGGGTGCACCCTTCGGACCCATACCCGGAGCATCTGAGGTCCGCGCTGCAGTCCCGGGCCATTGTGGACTCGGCGGTGGCCCTGATCATGGTGCAGAACCGCTGCAGCCATGAAGCGGCGGTACGGCTCCTTCAGGTTGCGTCCCGCAGCAGCAACCGCCGCCTGCACGACATCGCCGGGGACATCCTGCAGCACGCTTCAGATATCCCCGTCATCAACGCCGGCGGTGGGACCGCCGCGGCTGGTCAGTGACTGAGGTTCCCATGGCGCAGGACTTCGATGTACGCGAACCTACCTTCGGCCGTGTTGGACGCACCGGCCCAGGGCTGCAGGACGTTGTGCTGCGCCTGCAGGACCTCGTTCTGGGAAGCCCCGCCCTCCACGAGCTCCTGGCGGAAACGGCCACGATTTTGGCAGTGCAACTGTCACTGCCCGGAAACCAGTTGTCTTGTGGGATCACAGTGGTCCGGCACAAGAGGCCCACAAGCGCGGCCGGCAGCGACACCCTGGCGCGAACCCTTGACGAAGTGGAAAAAAGGGCCGGCGACGGGCCGGGCCTGGCAGCCCTCCGGACCCAAACCATGGTCCATGTCCCGGACGTGAAGTCCGATCTCCGGTGGCCCCGGTACAACCACGCCGCTGGCGAGGCGGGCGCCGGCTCCATCCTTGCGCTACCTGTTAACCTGCAAAGCGTTAACCTGCAAGGCGCGGCGCAGGCTGTGATTAGTCTCTATTCCCCCTCCACGTACGGGTTTCCCCCGCACGGAATTGACGCGGCTGTTGAGCTGACCGGCATCGCGGCGAAGACCCTGGATCTTGCCCTGACCATCGCATACTTACGCGATGCGCGTGATGACCTGTCCGCTGCACTGAAGTCCCGCACCGTCATTGATACGGCCGTTGGGGTCGTCATGGCGCAAAACCGGTGCAATCGCGAGGCAGCCTTCCAGATATTGGTTAAGGCGTCCAGTTACCGCAATATCAAGTTAAGGGAGGTGGCCGCCATCATCATTTCCGGAATTGGCGGCGAACCGGAATTCCCCACCGCTTACGATGAATAGCCAAAGGGCCCGGGTTGATGCAGGTCCGGGCGCGCAGCCACCACACACGTTAGGCTTTACCTGATGCGCTGAGCGGTCACAAACAGGCTCATCCGGCCCCCGGAGGCCGGTCACGCAGAATGGCCGGAGGCAAATATGATCAAGAAGTATCCCCTGGATGAATTGTCCACTGCCTTGGGCAGGATTATGGGGCTGCTCCTCACGGAAGAAAAAGTGGACCACGCCGTCCAGCATCTTTCCCGCGCGGTTAAGGATTCCATTCCGGGAACGCTTGGCGCCGGCGTCTCGATCATTGACCCGGCGGCCCGCCCGGTCAGCTCCGGTTCAACAGACCGCGTTGTGGAACGGGCCGACGCCCTCCAATACGAACTGGTCCAAGGCCCCTGCCTGACGGCGTGGGCCACCCAACAGAGCGTCCTCATCAACGACGCGGCAACTGAAGCCCGCTGGCCAAACTGGACCGCCGCCGTCGTCGATATGCCCATCCGCTCAGTGATCAGCACACCGCTGATGGCCGATGGGCAGGCCATCGGTGCCATGAAGATTTACGCTGCAGCCCCCGGCATCTTCGAGGACGCCACCGTGGCCCTCATGGAGCTTTTTGCCGCGCCGGCGGCAACCCTTCTCTCCAATATCCAGACCGCCGAAACCGCGGAACGCATCAGTGCGGGCCTCCAATCAGCCCTGTACAGCAGGGATCTGATTAACCGGGCCTGCGGAATACTCATGGAGCGCCGTAAGCTTTCCGAGGACGGCGCGTTGCAGCACCTGATGCGGCAGGCCCGTTCCACACGCAGCACACTTATCGAAGTCAGCGGCACGCTTGTGGCAGGCATGGCTTCCGGCCCGCATAGAGGCAGTAGTGATGGGCTTCGATAGCAGCGAACCAGAGCAGCGCCGCAGGCTTCAGGCTGCGATGAAGGCAGCACAAATCGGCACCGGCGACCTATGGCTTTACTACTTCGGCATCGGCGGATCCGTAGGCGAGTACGAAGTGGAAGCGTACCTGCAAGGGCTCTTATCCCTCCCCGAACTCCAGCGCGATCTGCTGGCCATGGCGGCAAACGAACTTTCCTCCGATCAGGCCGGCCCCCGCGCCCCTTACTCGGACGAGCTCCGGCCCGAAGACCCCACGCAGGCGGAAGATTCCTAACAAGCCCAACGCTCTCTTACCTTGTCATTTAACCTTTGAGTTTTGCTTCCTGGCCCGTAGGTGAGGGTGGGCTTTTTGTTTTTGTGGCCTGGGGGGTCGTCCTTGGACGGGGTATGGGGTTTTTGGTGCGCTGG
>DASSIA010000066.1:0-5347 GCA_035692345.1 Arthrobacter sp.
GGCAGCGCCGATGCCGCGGACCCGTCGACGGCGGCAGCGAACGTGCCGCCGCTGCAGCCCAGTCCTTTCGCGGTGGACGGAAAGGTGGTGCTGGGCCGCTTCGGCACAGACATTGACGAAGCCGCAGCCTTGGCCTCGGATGTCCTGAAGTACCGGGTCACCGACTTTGAACGTGAGGCCGACGGCACACCGGTGCCGCCTGCACTGGCCGTCCTGTGCCGGCGCCGCGCCCAGATGGAAACCATCCGGCGTGAGTTCGAGGCGCGGGGGATCGCGTACGAAATCGTAGGGCTCGGCGGGCTGCTCGATACCCCTGAAATCGTGGATCTGGTGGCCACACTCCGGGTGCTTGCTGATCCGGGTCGCTCGGACTCCCTGATGCGCCTCCTGGCCGGTGCGCGGTGGCGGATCGGGCCGGCGGACCTGATGGCCTTCCGCGACTGGTCGAGCCAGCTCGCGCGCCGTCGCGGACGGCCGTCCTCTGACCCTGCCACCGCGCAGGACGGCCCGGCAGATGCGCCCGAAGACACGGTCATCGAAAGCGACCTGACAGACGGCGCCAGCCTGGTCGAGGCGCTGGACTGGCTGCCACGCGAAGACTGGACCTCCTCCCACGGCCGGACGCTGACCGAAGCGGCCCGCCAGCGTCTTGGCAGGCTCTCGGCAGAACTCAGGCAGCTGCGGGGCTACCTTGGGGACGACCTGACCACCCTGCTTGGCGAAGTGGAACGCGCCATGTTGCTCGACATCGAAGTGGCCGCCCGCCCCGGAACCAGCATCCACCAGGCCCGCCGGAACCTGGATGCCTTCCAGGACGCTGCGGCCGGATTCCTCCGGACCTCACACCGGGTGGACATCCTCGCGTTCCTGGCCTGGCTCGAAGCTGCAGCGGCCGAGGAAAACGGCCTCGAGGCGCCGCCGCCGGACATCAACCGGGAAGCTGTGCAGCTGCTGACCGTCCATGCGTCCAAAGGCCTGGAATGGGATGTCGTCTTTGTGCCCGGCCTCAACGCAGGCGCCTTCCCCAGCACCAAGGACTCCCGTTGGAGCAGCGGCTCCGCGGCCCTGCCCTGGCCGCTGCGGGGGGATCGAACGGACCTGCCGCAATGGGATACTGACCAGCCGGACCAGAAGGGCTGGCTGGACGCCGAGAAGGACTTCAAGTCGGAAGTCCAGGCTCACGGGGAAGGGGAGGAACGGCGCCTCGCGTACGTGGCCTACACCAGGGCCAAGCATGTCCTCTGGGTCTCCAGTGCAGCGTGGGTAGGCTCCAGGGCGGGCCGTGCCGGGATGTCACCGTTCCTGGCGGAACTCGAGCAGCTCGTGGGGTCCGGCCCTGACAATGACCCGGCGGGCGGCGCGGTAACAGGTGCCGCCACGGTGCACCCGGCCTCCGTGGACGAAGCCTCCCTGCCTGAGGAAAGCCCGTTGACCACCGAAACTGAGGTGGCCGGGTGGCCGTACGATCCCCTCGAAGGCCCGGTGGATCCGCGGACCGGTGAGCGCCTGCGGATTGTTCCCGGCAGGCGGCTGGCCATGGAGAGCGCCGCGGCACGCGTCCGGGCAGCCCTGGAGTCCTTGACTCCGGGGGAGCCTGACCCTGCCGGCGGGTCTTGGCCGGCGGGTGCGTCCGGCCGGAAACTCCGCGGCAATGCCGCGGGCTGGGCCAGGGAAGCTGCTTTGCTGCTGGAGCGCCGTTCCAGGCGGACGGGCGGGCAGGACGTGCACCTGCCCGGCCATATCTCGGCGTCCACGCTGGTGGACCTCGGCGAGGACCCGGCGGGCGTCGTGGGCCGGCTGCGACGGCCTGTTCCTCGTGAACCTGGCATGTCGGCACGGAAGGGAACGGCATTCCACTCCTGGGTTGAAGAGTACTTCGGCGCAGCCGGGATGCTGGATCTCGGCGAGGCTCCGGGCTCCGACGACCATATTGACGCCGCCTACGACCTCGACACCATGGTGGCCACCTTCAAGGCCTCGGAGTGGGCCGACCGGTCACCGGCGTTTGTTGAAGTTCCGGTGGAAACGCGGGTGGGTGATGTTGTGGTCCGCGGACGCATCGACGCCGTCTTCCTGGACGCGGACGGCCGGTGGGACCTTGTGGACTGGAAGACGGGACGCCGGCCGTCCGCGGCGCAGCTGCGGACCAAATCGGTGCAGCTTGCCGCGTACCGGCTCGCGTGGGCCCGGCTTAAGGGTGTGGCAGTGGAGGAGGTGAGGGCCGCCTTCTTCTACGTGGCCGACAACCAGGTAGTGCGGCCCCACGATCTGGGTTCAGCCGAGGAACTCGAACAGATCGTGGCCGCGGCCCTGGATGCCGGCGCTGCTTGAACTCAGCGCTCCCTGAACTCAGCGCTGCCGGAACTCAGTGCTTCCGGACGGTGACGATGCTGATGGCGGCGGTGGACGTGTCGTCGGCGGACGGGGCTGCCGACGGTGTCTCTGCCAGCTGGTCATCTGGCGACTCTTCGGACGCCGGTGCGTCGTCGGAGGGGACGCGGTCAGACAGCATGGGCTCAGCCGGGATAGGGCTGATCTCCACCGCGGGCACAGCCGGAACCGGTTCCACAGACAGGGCCGGCACGGGGATAACGGTCACGGCCGGAGCAGGGGCCACAGTTACGGCCGGGGAATGGGTGCTGGGTGACTGGGCGTCCCCGGCGGACTGGGCGTCCCCGCCGGACTGGGCGTCCCCGCCGGACTGGGTATCCCCGCCGGCCGGGGCGGCCTGCGCCGGGAGCGGCTCGACGCTAATAGCCTGGCCGCCGTGCTCTTCGACGTCGGCAGCGAGGGTTTCCAGCATGCTTTCGGCTTCGGCGACCATTCCGGCGTCGCCGGCTGCAATGCCCTTGACCAGGTATTGCGCCAGCGCGAACTCCGCGGACAACGCAGCGCGCCGGAGCAGGTGCTGGTCCGGGGCATCGCGGCGGTTGCTGGTGTAACTGCTGAGGACTGCGTCCACAAAATCGTGTTCATTGGAGGCGACCAGCCAGGCGAAGTCGTCCGCAGGATCGCCGATCCGCAGGTCCGTCCAGCCCGTTACCGCTGTGACGCGGCTGCCGTCAACAAGGAGGTTGTCCTCATGGAGGTCTCCGTGGACAACGCATGGGTTGAACCGCCACAGGGAAACGTCTTCCAGGGCATGCTCCCAGCGGAGGAGAAGTGACGCCGGGATCTTTCCGGTGGTGGCCGCCTGGTCGAGCTCGTTCAGCCGGCGCTGGCGGAATTCGTTGGGGGTGTAGCTGGGCAGGTCCGCGTTGCTGACCAGGGAATGCGGAAGGTCATGGATAGCAGCCAGGGCTGTGCCGATCTCGCGGGCCAGTGCGGCCGGACCCGCCGTCAGCTCCTCCACGCTGAGGGTGCTGCCCGCCAGGTGGGAGTAGACAAAGGTGCTGAGGCTGCCCAGGCGGACGCTGCCCGCCACTGTGGGCATCAGGAAGGGTAGCTCGGCCCGGATAGCCGGTGCGAACGCCCGCAGGACAAGGAACTCCGTCTCGAGCCGGGCGCTGGCTTCAGCATGCCGCGGCGATCTGACCCTCCAGTGCTTGCCTTCGGAATCCAGCAGAAGTGCGGAGTCGAAATCCGCGGGATCATCCGCAGCCGAGCTAACGGCGGTTGGGGTCAGCCCGGGGACTGCCGCGGTTGCTACGGCTGCCAGTTCGATCGGTTTTCTTCTCACCGTTCCACGGTAGATTGAGTGGCGTCCAAGACAACGATGTGCGGCGGCGAGTCTCCAGATATGCAGTAAAAGTCGGCTCCTGTGCCCGGTCCGGAGTTCCCCGCCCGTGTCCTGCCTCATGCGCCCGCCAAATGCACCCGCCAAATGCACCCGCCAAATGTAAATTGTCGGTCCGAGTCAGTACGGTGGACACATGAGTCATGCGGAGTCCGTATTACCGGCCTATCAGCCGCAGGAAGCGCAACTGCCGGCCAACCATCTGTTCGATACCGTGTTGCCGGTCCTCCCGGCTGCCGTGGACCGCGGCTCTGCCGAGCGTGCCCGGACTGGAATGGTGGAGGACCTGCTGGCCAGCGGACACACCCGGGCATTGGTCCTGTCCGGCCGTCAGGCCCTGGTGCAGGGGAACGGGCTGCTGCTGCCCGTAGCCAGCACGTTGGTCGCGGACCTGCAGGTCCACGGCTCAATCCCTGAGCACATCATCTATCTTGGCGCCGCGCTGGAAGGCTCCGACCTGGCCGCCGGCACAGAAGTCGTCCTGGTTGTCCTTCCCCAAGCGGTGGAACCCGGAACGGCAGGTGTCCCGTCGGATGCAGAGTGGATCGGGTTCCGCGACATTGCTGCCGTCCTGAACCGCACTGATACGGCGTTGTTCGTTGAGGCCAGCGCCATCGCCAACTGGCATGCCGGCCACACCCACTGCCCCCGCTGCGGAACCCCCACCACGGTCGAGGCCGGCGGCTGGGTCCGCCGCTGCCCCCAGGACGGCTCGGAACACTACCCGCGGACGGATCCGGCCATCATTGTCACGGTGGTCGGTCCGGACGGACGGCTGCTGTTGGGCGGCGGCGGACCCGTAGACGCGAAGAATTACTCCACCCTCGCCGGGTTCGTCGAACCGGGCGAGTCCCTTGAGCAGGCTGTCGTCAGGGAAATCCATGAAGAAGTGGGCGTCAGGGTCACCCGGTGCCAGTACCTGGGCTCGCAGTCGTGGCCGTTCCCAGCCTCCCTTATGCTTGGATTTACCGCCATCACCGCAGACACCGAGGCAAAGCCCGACGGCGTGGAGGTAACCCGTGCGCGCTGGTTCAGCCGGGAGGAACTCCAGGACGCCGTGCTTGCCGGTGAGATCACCATCTCCAGCCGTTTGTCCATCGCACGCTCGCTGATCGAGCACTGGTACGGCGGCCGGATCATGGACCGCACAGACACCTGATACCCGGAACAGGTATCACCATTGGCCAGACGCCAGCATGTGGCAGTCGCGACAACAGAGCAGCAGAAGTGACCACAGAAATTTTTGACAGTGCAGAGTCCCTCGAGGAACGAATCCTCGGGGGACTTGATGCCGAACAGCGCGAGGTCGCCAGCACGCTCAACGGCCCGCTGTGCGTCCTGGCAGGCGCCGGCACCGGAAAGACCCGGGCCATTACGCACCGGATTGCCTATGGTGTGCACTCCGGCGTGTACAGTCCGCAACGGCTCCTGGCCGTCACGTTCACGGCGCGGGCAGCAGCGGAAATGCGAAGCAGGCTGCGGGATCTCGGCGTGGGCAACGTTCAGGCGCGCACCTTCCACGCGGCCGCCCTGAGGCAGCTGCAGTTTTTCTGGCCGCAGGCGGTGGGCGGCACCCTGCCCAACCTGCTGGACCACAAGGCCCAGATGATC
>DASSIA010000067.1:0-2078 GCA_035692345.1 Arthrobacter sp.
GCCGTGTACTCCCCGGCCGAAGCCGAGGAGTATCGCGTGACGCCGCACGGTTCCTGTGCGCCACATCACAACCAAGAGTATGTCAGACGAATGGCCTATTGGTGAAAATGTTACGGAGGTCACACGTGAGCTTGGCCATGCCCGCGGGAGTCAGTCGGTGCCGGGCAATTCCTCGGCCACAACCAGGCTCCGTTCCTGCAGGAGCGCTTCGAGCAGTTCCGCCACGTTCTCCGGCGCTTCCACCCGGAATTCGGCCTGAGTGAAGTCCGGGCCTACCTTCACGCCCACGTCACCAGGTTGCAGGCGGGCCAGGGCGTCTTCGTCCGTGACGTCATCACCGGCGAAGAAGACTGCGGTGGCCCCTGTGATCTGGCGCAGGAATGTCAGTCCCTCGCCCTTGGACGCGTTGACCACCGATGTTTCCAGGACCCGTTTTCCACTCTTCAGGAAGACCCCCTTGCGGTCCTGGAGGACGGAACGGGCTGCGGCCACCGCGTCCTCGGCAACATCGTCCGCAGCCAGCCGGGTGTGCAGGACCACGCCCGCGGGTTTGTCTTCGAGCAGCGTGCCCGGTGCCTGCTCAACAATCTCTTCGAGGACACCGCGGACTTCCGCCAGCAGGCGCCGCTGGGCCTCGTCCAGTGTCAGCTCCGTGGATCCGGGGCCCAGCCAGGCTTCGGCGCCATGGCTGCCGATGAGCAGCGTGGCCACGGGGGGCGAGGCCGCCGCGCGGAGGCTGGCGAGGGCCCGACCCGAGATGAGTGCCGTCGTCGTCCGCGGAAGGGCAGCGAGCCCGGCGAAAGCGGCGGCCGAACGCGGCAGCGGGCGGGCCGCGTCGGCGCGGTCAACAATCGGGGAGATGGTGCCGTCGAAGTCCATGGCCACCAGCAGGTGTTCGGTCTGGGCGATGCGCCGGGCGGCCTGCCGGAGCTCGGGGGACAATGCCAGCGGGCCCTTAGCGGGGCGGGCGTCAGGAGTCATCGCGCACAACTTTCTCGTTCAGGGCGGCCAGGAAGTCAGCTGACCAGTGGTCGACGTCGTGCTCCAGGATCTGCTTGCGCATGGACCGCATGCGGCGCGCGGCATCCTTGGGCGGCAAATTGACGGCCCGCATGATGGTGTCCTTGAGCCCGTCGATATCGTGCGGATTCATCAGCAGCGCCTGCTTGAGCTGGTCCGCGGCGCCGGCGAACTCGCTGAGGACCAGGGCGCCGTCGTTGTCCTTGCGGGCGGTGACGTATTCCTTGGCCACGAGGTTCATGCCGTCCCGCAGCGCGGTCACGAGCATAACGTCGGCGGCGAGGTACAGCGCCACCATCTCCTCCACGGGGTAGCTGTGGTGCAGGTAGCGGACAGCAGTGTTCTGGATGGTGTCGTAGGTGCCGTTGATGTGGCCGACAGTGCCTTCCACTTCCTCGCGCAGGAGACGGTACTGCTCCACGCGTTCGCGGCTGGGGCTGGCAACCTGGATCAGCGTTGCGTCGCCGACGGTCAGTTTGCCTTCGTTCAGGAGTTCCTCGAAGGCCTTGAGCCGGTGGCGGATCCCCTTGGTGTAATCCAAACGGTCCACGCCCAGGAGGATGGTCTTGGGGTTGCCGAGGTCCTGGCGGATCTGGCGGGCGCGCTCGATGATGTCCGGATTGTTGGCCAGTTCGCTGATCTGGGCCACATCGATGGAGATGGGGAACGCCTGGGCCCTGGCGATATGCGTGATTTCGCCGTCTTTACCTTTTACGTGCACCTGCTGCTGCTTGACGCTGGCGCCGAGGAACCGGCGGGCCGAACGCATGAAGTTCCCGGCGTCGCTGCTGCGCTGGAAACCCACGAGGTCCGCGCCGAGCAGTCCGTCGATGATCGCCTGGCGCCAGGGAAGCTGGGCGAAGATTTCCGGTGGGGGGAAGGGGATGTGGTTGAAGAACCCGATCCGCAGGTCCGGGCGCGCTTCGCGCAGCAGCCGCGGTACCAGCTGCAGCTGGTAGTCCTGGATCCATACGGTTGCGCCCCGGTCCGCATGGCGTACGACGGCGTCGGCGAACCTTTGGTTGACCCTGCGGTAGGCGTCCCACCAGGTCCGGTGG
>DASSIA010000068.1:0-11633 GCA_035692345.1 Arthrobacter sp.
GGGAAGAGTTCATGAAAGAATCAGCACATGCCTGAAACTGCCGCCACAGCTGATACCCGCACGCCCTCCGGACGCCTGGCCCTTGCCGCGTCACCGGAGCCGATCGCCCTGGGCCCGCTGGACGGCCGCTACCAGTCCGCCGTCGCACCCCTCGTTGACTACCTGTCCGAGGCCGCCCTGAACCGTGACCGCGTAGCCGTGGAAGTCGAGTGGCTGATCCACCTGACCAGCAACAACGTCCTCCCCGGCGCAGGCCCGCTCACCGCGGAACAGCAGGAAAAACTCCGCGCGATCGTCACAGAATTCAATTCCTCCTCGGTGTCCGAGCTCGCGGAAATCGAAGCCGTCACGGTCCACGATGTGAAGGCCGTGGAGTACTACATCGGCCGCCGCCTGCCCGGCATCGGCATCGAACACCTGACCGCCATGGTCCACTTCGGCTGCACGTCAGAAGATATCAACAACCTTTCCTACGCGCTGGGCGTCAAGGGTGCTGTGGAGGACGTGTGGCTGCCCGCCGCCCGCACCCTCGTGGCCCAGATCAGCACGATGGCCGAGGACAACCGTGCAGTCCCCATGCTGTCCCGCACGCACGGCCAGCCGGCCACGCCCACCACGCTGGGCAAGGAACTGGCCGTCATCGCGCACCGCCTGACCCGCCAGCTGGACCGGATCGCCAAGACCGAATACCTTGGCAAGATCAACGGCGCCACCGGCACCTACGCCGCCCACGTGGCGTCCGTTCCGGGCGCTGACTGGCAGCACGTGGCCAGGTCCTTCGTCGAGGGCCTGGGCCTGGTCTGGAACCCGCTGACCACCCAGATCGAAAGCCACGACTGGCAGGCGGAGCTGTACGCCGACGTGGCGCGCTTCAACCGGATCCTCCACAACGTCTGCACGGACATCTGGAGCTACATCTCGATCGGCTACTTCCGCCAGATCCCCGTTGCCGGCGCCACCGGATCCTCCACCATGCCGCACAAGGTCAACCCGATCCGCTTCGAAAACGCCGAAGCCAACCTGGAGATCTCCTCAGGCCTCCTGGACGTGCTGGGCTCCACCCTGGTGACGTCCCGTTGGCAGCGCGACCTCACCGACTCGTCCAGCCAGCGCAACATCGGTGTGGCGTTCGGCCACTCCCTGCTCGCGATTTCCAACGTGGCCAAGGGCCTGGACCGTCTCGATGTGGCTGAAGACGTTCTCGCCGGGGACCTGGACACCAACTGGGAAGTCCTGGGCGAGGCCATTCAGATGGTCATGCGCGCCGAGGCGATTGCCGGCGTTGAAGGCATGGAAAACCCGTATGAGCGCCTCAAGGACCTTACCCGCGGCCAGCGCGTGGATGGCGCCCGCATGCAGGAATTCGTCCAGGGCCTGGGCCTCTCCCCGGAGGCCGAAGCCCGGCTGCTCGCCCTCACGCCCGGCAAGTACACGGGCATCGCGGACCAGCTGGTGGACCACCTCAAGTAGGCGGCTCAGTGGTTGAGTAGAACCACCGGCCACCAAAGTACGACGGCGGCGCCGGGCTCCCGCGGGCCCGGCGCCGCCGCTTCCGGTGGTTGAGCTTGCCGAAACCCGCGGCCTGCCGCCAGATGCGAGACTGGACTCATGAAGCTGCTCCTCATCCGCCACGGACAGACCCCCGGCAACGTGCTCGGCCAGCTGGACACCGCCCACCCCGGGCCCGGCCTGACCGAACTCGGCGAACGCCAGGCAGAGACGATGGCACGGTCCCTGGCCAATGAGCCCATAGTCGCCCTGTACGCGTCCACGCTCCTGCGGACCCAGATCACCGCGGCCCCGTTGTCCCGGTCGAAGGGACTCAAGGTTGAAGTGCTGGACGGCCTGCACGAAATCGAAGCGGGGGCGCTGGAGAAACTGACCGATCATGAGTCGCACCTGCGCTACATGGGGACGGTGTTCGCGTGGGCGGCCGGCGACCTGGACCGCAGGATGCCTGCCGGTCCGGACGGCCACGAATTCTTCGCGCGGTACGACGCCGCCATCACGCGGATTGCCGAACGCGCGGCACGCGCTGGTGACTCCGCCGTGGCTGCGGTGGTGAGCCACGGCGCCGCCATCCGTACCTGGGCAGGCCTGCGCGCGGCCGGCGCCGGCCACGAATTCGCGGCCCGGCACGTCCTGTCCAACACCGGCATCGTGGCCTTGGAAGGGGACCTCGACGCCGGCTGGAAGCTCCTCCACTGGGACGGCAGCCCCGTGGGTGGCCTTGCCTTGGCCGACCCGACTGCCGAAGACCCGATGGGCGCGCGGGGTTAGCCGGGACTGTTCTCTGGGCGCTTACGCGAAGGAAACACCGCGGTAACAGCGCCCACGTAGGCTTGGTCTGCATCACCCGTCGGCGAAACGAGGCAGTCATGCAGACCAATCCGCGTCTCAACATCAGGTCCGTCACCTGGTCCAACCCGGTAGGCGCCGATCTGCGCAGGGCCCAGCAGGCAGAACTGGACGCCCGCTTCGGTACGCCTGACCACGAGCCCGGGACGCCGCCGTCGGGCGCTGACTGTGCCGTGTTCCTGGTGGCGTATGACAAAGGCTCGGGACAGCCGGTGGGCTGCGGCGGGCTCAGGCTCCTGGACAGTGCCACGGCCGAAATCAAGCGGCTCTACGTCCTCCCCTATACGCGCGGATCCGGCGTTGCCAGCTCCATCCTGGCGGCCCTCGAAGCCGAGGCGCACAAGCAGGGCATCACCCGCATCAAGGCCGAAGCAGGCTCAGCGCAACCGGACGGCAGGAACTTCTACGAGAGCTCCGGGTTTGAAGCCGTCCCCAACTTTGGCGCCTACGTCGGCGTGGAGCACTCGTACTGCTACGCCAAGCCGATTGATTCGCACAGCGCCGCTCACACGGCCATGGCCTGACGCCTGGAGGGCCGTCGGGTCCGTTACACAGTTGCTGCCGGCACGTAACGTGCCCCGCCGCACGCTAACCTCGCCAATATGGAATCCACTGACATCACCTTCCGCACCCGCAAATGGATCCGGCCGGAGGACCTGAACGCCAACGGGACCCTCTTCGGCGGAAGCCTCCTGAAATGGATCGACGAGGAGGCCGCAATCTACGCCATCCTCCAGCTTGGCAACGGCCGCGCGGTCACGAAGTACATCTCTGAGATCAACTTCGTGAGTTCCGCGGTGCAGGGAGACCTGGTGGAGATGGGCCTGACGGCAACGCGGTTCGGCCGCACGTCATTGACCATGCGCGCCGAGGTCCGCAACATGATCACGCGCCAAAGCATCCTCACCATCGAAGAGATCGTCTTTGTGAACCTCAGTCCGGCCGGCAAGCCCGAGCCGCACGGATACACCGAGATCACGTATGAGCGGGACAGGATTCCCACCCATCACCTGACGGAAACCCTCAATCAGGACTGAGACAGGATGTTTCAGGCGCCGGCACGGGAGAGCGTGGACACCGGCCGCTGCCGCCGCCGAAAGGGGTCCTACGGCATAAGATCGATAGCCGGACCCATTGAAAGGACCCTCTTGGCCAAGCTCTACTTCCGCTACGGCGCCATGAACTCCGGGAAGTCCACCGGACTCCTGCAGGCCGCGTTCAACTACGAGGAGCGGGGCCAGCGCGTCCTGCTCGCCAAGCCGGATGTGGACACCAAAGGTGATACCGACATTGTGTCCCGCCTCGGCATGACACGGTCCGTGGACTTCCTGATCTCCGCCACCACCCCCGTGCGCGAACTCTTCGCCGCCCACGCCGCCGGGGATGACCCCGATGCCCTGCTGGAACACATGGACCAGAAGCCGGTGGCCTGCCTGCTGGTGGACGAGGCCCAGTTCCTCACCCCGGAGCAGGTGGATGACCTCTTCCGGATCGCCGTCCTGGACAACGTGCCCGTGCTGGCTTACGGCATCAGGACCGACTTCCTGACCCACGCCTTTCCGGGATCACGCCGGCTCCTGGAGGTCGCCCACACCGTGGAGGAGCTCAAGACCATCTGCCGGTGCGGGCGCAAGGCCATCTTCAACACCCGCCGCGTCGGCAACGAGGTGGTGTTCGACGGCGACCAGGTGGCCATCGACGGCCAGGACGTCTGGTACGAGTCCCTCTGCGGCTCCTGCTACCTCGAGGAATCAGGCGGCCGGCTGGGCTCCTGACACCCGCCGCAGCCGCCGCCACAGAACAGGTGCCAGCACCACGGCAACGCCGACGGCGGCACCAATCACCGTCTCGAAGATCCGGTCCCGGAGCAGAAGGGTGGGCGATGCCGGCACCACCAGCAGCGTTGAAATCAAGGCCAGTGGAGTCACAAAGAGCTGCGCCAGCACGTATTGGCGGGCAATGAACAGCTCCGCGCCGAACTGGCAGAGGGCTATGACCAGCACTGTCTGCCAGGGTGTGGGACCGAGCAGCAGGATCGCTGCAAGAAGGGCCAGCCCCAGAACGGTGCCGATGATCCTCTGCACGCCCCGGCGGACCCGGTGCACGGTGCTGTGCCCCACCAATGGCACCACTGCTGCCACCATGGCCCAGTAAGCGTGGCCAAACCCCAGCCATTGCCCGGCCAGTGTGGCCAGCGAACCCGCCAGTCCGGCGGCGACGAGGTACCCCAGGCCTTCCAGCCAGGCCGCCCGCCGTTCACCGGCAGTCCGCCGGATCGGCGCAGGCCACACCCAGGCCGGGCGGTGGCTGGGCAGGATGCGGGCCGAGAACCCGATCACCAAGGACAGGACAGTGGTCAGGACGGCCACCAGCATGGCCTGCCACACCGGCGGCTGATGGGGAATGGAGGCGATGGCCGCAAAGGCGAAGATGTGGAACAGGGAGCCGGCAGGGCGCAGGCGCAGCCAGGAGATGGCCACGGAACAGGTACCGGCCACCAGCGTGGTGGTCAGAACCAACAGCCAGGACCCGGCCACGGCGTCGAGCCCCAGCGCCGGGCCCACCCCCGCCATGAGGGCTGCCAGGAAGATCACCAGGAGCATCAGCAGGCCGGCGCGCAGCTGCACCGCAAAGCGGGTCCCATGCTGTTCGCCACGGCCGTAGATCCCGGTGAACGCACCGAAGGAGGCGAAGATTGCGAGGTCCAGCCGCCCCAGCAGCACCAGCGTGATCAGGGGCACAAACACCCCTACCGCGCAGCGAAGGGCGGGGTCGTGGTCTTTGTTGCCCGGAGCGATGCTGAACATTCCAGCGAGGATCTTCACGTTCGGGTGGCGCCTTTCGCTCTGCAGACCGCTAAAAGCAGTTCCGACTTCCTGGACCGGCAGCGCCGTCGTTCCCCATCGATCTTATGCCGCCGACCGTTCCCACGATCGGAACGGCAGGGCAACACGGCCGAAACACCGCCCTGTGATCCTTGGGACATGAAGCCGACTGCCGCAAAACCTGCCCACACTGATCTGAGCTGTGAAGTCTGCGGCCTCATGCCGGAACCCACCAAGACCCGCCTGACCGTGGCCAATGTGGCCGTGATGCTTCCCATCGAGCTGCTGGTCCACGCCCTGGTGGTGGAAACGGGCCTGCCGTACCTGGCCAAGGTGCTGGTCCTGACGCTCACCGCCACCGTGCTGGTGATCTGGGTGGCGGAGCCTTCCGCGGCCCGGATTCTCCGCGGCTGGCTGCACGCCCCGGCGCTCCGGCACCGCAGGCAACTGGGCACGGCTCCAGCGCTGTGGCGGGCCCGCACGGTACTCCGGGACCAGCCTGGTTCGCTGCAGCGGATCACTCAGGCGCTGGCCCGGCTGGACACCAACATCCTCAGCATCCATGTCCACCCTGTGCCGGGCGGCGTGCTGGACGAGTTTGTGCTCTCGGCGCCGGGTAACCTCACTGAACGTCAACTGCTGGAGGCCCTGCACGACGGCGGCGGCTCGAGTTCCCGGGTGTGGCCCACCACGGCCCTGGCCATGGCCGACGGGCAGACCCGGGCACTGAGCCTGGCAGCGCGGATCGCCGACGCGCCGGACGAACTGCCGCTGGCCGTGGCCGAGCTTCTCCACGCCAGCATCCTCACCCCTGCTGAAGCCACCCTGGAAACGGACGACGCCGGTACGCGCCTGAAAATCCCCACCGCCTGGCACGGGCCCATCACCTTCGCCCGTCCCGGCGAACCGTTCACACCCGCCGAGTCAGCCCGCGCCCACCGGCTGGCCGAGCTCGCCGAAATCCTCGCCCACCGCCCGGCGCCCGCCCCACCCAGCTAGGCCCCGCCCGGCTACGCCCCGCCCATGCGGGTAGCGCTATCTGGTTGGGCCGGCTACATCCGGATGGTGAGCGCCCCGGGTTCGACGGTCATCAGGACGTGCTTGCCTTCGCCTTCGTGGTCGCCGTCGATCTGGTAATCGTCGTTGTGCTCAAGGGTGATCTCCACGGATTTGCCTTGGTAGTACTCCACAGCCGTGTCCTTGCCGCGGCCCTTGCCGATCATGCCGGCGATCACGGAGAACCAGCCCAGTTTTCCCCGCGGGGCCAGCACCGCCACGTCCAGCAGGCCGTCATCCGTCCTGGCGTCCGGAAAGATCTCCAGTCCGCCCTGGACCTTGCCGCAGTTCCCCACCATCACGCTGCGGACCCCGCGGTGCACTACTGTTTTGCCGTCGAGGACAATGGTTGCCTTCACCGGCTCGCCGGGCAGGTTCCGGATGCCCGCGTCCACGTAGGCCAGCCAGCCCACCTTGTCCTTAAGGTCCTCATTGGTGTCCGCCATGATGGTGGCGTCGTAGCCCATGCCGGCCATGACCAGGAAGACCTGCTCCTTGTCCGGATCATCGCGGACGGCCCGGACCACGTCGATCTTCCGCTCGGTGCCCGCCAGCGCCCCGGCCATGGCAGCGTCAAAGTCCGTGACATCCATGCCCAGGTTCCGGGCCAGGAGGTTTCCGGTGCCGAACGGAAGCAACCCTATGGGCACATCGCCTCCGGCGAGGACCTCAGCCACGCACCGCACGGTACCGTCGCCGCCGGCCGCAATGACGACGTCGGCCCCTTGCCTGAGTGCCTCCCTCGCCTGGCCGACGCCCGGGTCCTCCTTGGTGGTTTCCAGCCAGATGGGCTCGCCCCAGCCATTTTTCGAGCAGTGTTTGGCCGCCAGGGCATGTACGTCGATGTCCACCGGCTTGGCAGGATTAATGATGATGGCCGGGCGCTTGGGGGAAGCGGAACTGTTGGCTGTCATGGTGTCCTTCGCTGACGTGGGAACGTGTGCTGTTAAGGAAGCGTACTTGCCATGTCCAGGCATATGGTTGTTATCCGTGTGTCCCGGTGCGCATCCGATCACGCGCGCAACTCACAACGGCGGACAAGTCCAGCCCGTAGGTGGGCCCCTCGCCGGAACTGTACTCCTCAAGCCGGGCCGCACCGCGCTCGAAGAGCCGGATCGCACCAACGCTGTTCCCGCGGGCAGCGTGAGTGAGCCCGACGCAGATCTGGGCGAGTCCTTGCCAAAGGTTGCGTTCTTCGACCGGCCCGGCTTTCCAGCGGGCCTCGAGTACCTCATGGGCGGCGAAGGGCCGGCCGGCTTCCACCAGTTCCCGGGCCGAGGCCAACGTCTCGGCCGGCGGCAGCGGCTCCTCCGAAACCGGCTCCACACCAACGCTTCCATACGGCAGCGGCCGCCCGAGGGCGTCACGTGGCCGGGCCTGCCGCGGGCGCCTTGAAGCATCCCGGTCCCTATCATCTGTCATGCCGGCTACAGCGCCTTCACCGCGCCCAGCACCTTGGCCAGGGAGTCCTTGGCGTCGCCGAAGAGCAGCGAGGTCTGCGGCTCGTACAGCAACTCGTTCTCGATCCCCGCAAAGCCGGGCCGCATGGAGCGCTTCAGGAAAATGACCTGCCGGGCATCGGCCACTTCCAGGATGGGCATGCCGTAGATCGGCGAACCGGAGGAAGTCTTCGCGGCCGGGTTCACCACGTCGTTGGCACCCACCACCAGCGCCACGTCGGCCGTCTTGAATTCCGGGTTGATCTCGCCCATCTCCTTCAACGATTCGTAGGGCACGTTCGCCTCGGCCAGGAGCACGTTCATGTGCCCCGGCATCCGGCCGGCCACGGGGTGGATGGCGAAGTCCACCTCGATGCCGCGGGCCTCCAGGGCAAGCGCGAGTTCGGCTGCGGTGTGCTGGCCCTGGGCCACCGCCAGGCCGTAGCCGGGCACGATGATCACGCGCTGCGCGTAACCCAGGAGCACCGCCACGTCCTCCGGGCTCGAAGACCTGACGGGACGTTCGCTCACCACGGTGGATCCCGCCGTCGAACCTCCCTTGAAGGCGCCGAACAGGATGCCGGTGACCTTCCGGCCCATCGCGGCCGCCATCGCCCGGGTGAGGATGGTGCCGGAGGCGCCCACCAGCGTGCCCGCCACGACCAGGAGCACGTTGCCCAGGACCACGCCCGACGCCGCCACGGCAAGGCCGGTGAACGCGTTCAGGAGGGAGATCACGATCGGCACGTCGGCGCCGCCCACCGGCAGCACCAGCAGCGCGCCGGCAGCAAGGCCCAGCACCATCAGCAGCACCGCGAGCGCCACCGAACCGGTGAGGACGACGGCGACGGCGGCACCCACCGAGGCGAGCAGCACCGCCGCCATCACCACGGGGAGCCCCGGGAAAACGACCGGCCGGGTGGTCATGAGCTCCTGGAGTTTGGCGAAGGTGATCCCGGAGCCGGCGAAGGACACGGCCCCCACCAGGAGGGTAAACACGATGGCCAGCCGGACCCAGGGGTCGGCGGTGTGGCTGAGTTCCAGCAGCGCCACGAGGGCTGCGGCGCCGCCGCCCACCCCGTTGAACAGCGCCACGAGCTGGGGCATCTGGGTCATCTGCACCCGCCGGGCCACCGGTGCGGCCACCGCGCTGCCTATGGCGATGGCACCGAGGATCCAGGGGATGTTCTCCAGCCTCGCAGAGAGGAAAACGGTGACGACGGCGAGCAGCGCACCGAACGCGCCGATCATGTTGCCGCGGCGGGCGGTCCGAGGGGAGCTGAGCCCCCGAAGCGCCAGGATGAAGAACACGGCGGCGGCAAGGTAGAGGAGGGAGGTCCAGACCGGATCGAGGAGGGTCATTTTGCATCCTCCTTGCCGGTGGCTCCTTCGGGCGTGGCTTCCTTGCGGGCCCGGAACATGTGCAGCATCCGGTCCGTCACCACAAAGCCCCCCACCAGGTTGGCGGTGGCCAGCACCACGGCGAGCAGTGCCACGGCCAGAATCCAGGGATCCCCGGCCTGGCCGGCGACGATGATGGCGCCCACCAGGATGATGCCGTGGATGGCGTTGGCTCCGGACATCAGGGGCGTGTGCAGGGTGCTGGAGACCTTGGAGACCACCTCAAAGCCCACAAAAACGGCCAGCACCGTGACTGTCAGCAGGCTCATGCCGTCCATCAGATTGCCCCTTCGCTCTGGACACTGTCGTTCTGGACACGCTCGTCCTGGACATGGGGCGCGTGGTCAGGCAGTGCCGGGATGAGCGCCGCGAGGGCCTCGGAGGTGGGCTGGTGCCGCACCACGCCGTCGTGCGTGAGGCAGGCGCCGGCGATCAGCTCGTCGTCGAAATCGGGGGCCACGGTGCCATTCCGGATCATCAGGGCGAGCAGGTTGGCCACGTTTTTGGCATACAGCCGGGACGCGTCCTGCGCCATCTCGGATGGCGCGTCCTTTAGCCCCACCAGCGTGACGTGGCCCTGCCCGTCGGCTGTGGGCACCAGGATGTCCTCGCCGGCAACGGCGCCCTCCACGTTGCCGCCGGATTCCGCTGCGAGGTCGACGACGACCGAACCGGGCCGCATGCCCTGCACCATCTGGCGGCTCACGAGGAGCGGTGCGCGCCTTCCGGGGACGGCCGCCGTCGTGATCAGGACATCCGCCAACGCGACGTGCGGGGCGAGCAGCTCACGCTGGAGGGCGCCGCGGTCGGCGCTGAGTTCGCGGGCGTAGCCGCCGGAGGCCTCGGCGGTTTCGAGGTCCAGTTTGATGAAGGTGCCGCCCATGGAGGCGACCTCGTCGGCGGAGGCGGGCCGGATGTCGTTGGCTGAGACGCGGGCACCCAGCCGCTTGGCGGTCCCGATGGCCTGCAGCCCGGCGACGCCGGCACCGAGCACCAGCACGCGGGCGGGGGGAACGGTGCCGGCGGCGGTCATGTACAGCGGGAAGAAGCGCGGCAGCCGGATGGCGGCCTCCAGGACGCAGCGGTAGCCGGCCACCAGGGCCTGGGAGCTGAGCGCGTCCATGGACTGGGCGCGGGAAATGCGGGGCACCAGTTCCAGGGCGAAGGACGTAACGCCGGACGCCGCGAGCGCCTGCACGGTGGCCAGCTCGGACGACGGCGACGCCAGGCCCACGGTGACGGCGCCCCGTTTCAGGGCGGTCGCCGTCGTGGGTTCCAGCGGGCGGACGTGGACCAGCACGTCCAGTGCACCTGGGTCCAGGTCCTGGACCACGCGGGCACCGGCCTCGGCGTACTCGTGGTCTGAGTGGCCGGCGGCGGATCCGGCTCCGGCTTCAATCAGGACGTCCAGGCCCAGCCCCGCCAGCTGCTTGACCGTTTCCGGCGTGGCGGCCACACGCCGCTCACCCTCATGACGTTCCCGCGGTATGCCCAGTTTCAAACCGCCAACTCCCTTACGGACGTAGTTGGCTCGAGTCTATGGCGCTCCGGGGAGTTTTTGTCCAGATATTCGCACTTCCGGGTCGCGGAATCGGGATTATCTGGACAAAAACTCCCCGGGCGTCAGCGCCGCGCGGTCAGGTCTGCCGAAACGAGTTTTGCGGTGGCCACAATATCGTGGGCCACTGCGGCCAGGTACGCTTCCGGGTCCGGCTGGGCTGCCACCGATTGGGCCTGCAGGGACACGTTCACGGCGGCCACCACCTTGGTTGGGCCGTCGAACACCGGGGCCGCAACGGACATCAGCCCAAGCTCAAGCTCCTGGTCCACCAGGCACCAGCCCTGGGACCGGACTTTGTCCAGTTCGGCCAGCAGCTCCGGGACGCTGCCCAGTGCCCGGGGCGTCAGCGGCTTCATCTCCGCCGCTGCCAGATAATCCTTGAGTCCGGCCGGCGGCAGGGCTGCGAGCAGCACCCTTCCCATGGACGTTGCGTAGGCCGGGAAGCGGGTGCCCACGGTGATGCCAACGTTCATGATCCGGCGTGTGGTCACCCGCGCGATGTAGGCGATATCCGTCCCGTCCAGCACCGCCGCCGACGTGGACTCGCCGAGCTTGAGGGACAGTTCCTCCAGGTGCGGCTGGGCCAGCTGCGGCAGGGACAGCCCGGACAGATAGGCGTAACCGAGCTGCAGGACCCTGGCCGTCAACGCGAACGTCTTGCCGTCGGTCCGGACATAGTCCAGCTCAACGAGCGTGTGCAGGAAACGCCGCGCCGTTGCCCTGGTCAGGTCGGTCCGGGCCGCCACCTCGGTGAGCGTCATGACCGGATGGTCTGTATCAAAGGCCCGGATCACGGCCAGCCCACGCGCCAGCGACTGCACGTACTGGTCACTCGCCTGAGGGCCGGTACGTGCAGCTGCTGGTGCGTTGGTCATGGTGATCAATCCTATGTGGCGCGGCAGTCGGGGATCAGAGCGCGACGGCGGGAGCTGCCTTGAGCGGGACCGGCACCAGCTCCTGGAGTTCTTCCAGGGTGCAGCCGAACGTCTCACG
>DASSIA010000069.1:0-2400 GCA_035692345.1 Arthrobacter sp.
GGCCAGCCCATCCACTTCCTGCCCCAAAAGAACGACGGCGGTCCCCCGGGCGAGGAGCGTCCTGATCAGGTGTGCCACCTCGGCGGATCCGGCCGGATCGAGTGAACCGAGCGGCTCATCGAGGATCAGGACATCCGGCTCCGGGATGACGGCACAGGCAATGGCCAGCCGCCGCATCTCCCCGCCGGAGAGTGAGTTCGGGTCCCGGGCCAGGAAGGTCCCGAGGCCCATGGCGGCGGCTGCGCGCTCCACCTCCCGGACCATCTGCGTCCGCGGCA
Source organism: Arthrobacter sp. (assembly GCA_035692345.1). Lineage (GTDB taxonomy): Bacteria > Actinomycetota > Actinomycetes > Actinomycetales > Micrococcaceae > Arthrobacter. The sequence continues at coordinate 279 of DASSIA010000069.1, forward strand.
TCCCCCGGTTTTCCAGCCCAAAGGCCAGTTCCTCCGCCACCGTGGAACGCACCGTCGACAGCAGGGTGGCGGCGTCCTGCGGCACCAAAGCCACCCGCTCGGACCATGCTGCGGGGTTGATCCGCGGATCGTCGCGGGTACCGCGGAAGTCCAGCCGGGTGCCGCCCAGTTCCAGGCTGCCGCACAGAGTCCCGGCGTGGCCGGGCCGCAACCAGCCGGCCAACAGGCGTCCGAGCGTGGATTTTCCGCTTCCCGAGCCGCCCAGCAACACTGACAGGCTTCCGCGGCCGATCGAGAGTCCGACGCCGGCCAGCGCAGGATCTGCCGCGCCATGATAGGTGAAGGCGTCGATGCTTGCCTCTAGCGCCGGCCGGGTTGTGGCAGTCATGAAGTCCCCATCATCAGATGCCGGTCACAGCGATGACCCGGCCGGCCACGAAACCCACAGACGAGCCCCAACAGCTGCCGCCGCAAGGATAAGCGCGATTGCCCGAACGAGCCGCTGAACGGGCGGATCCTCGATTTCCCGGTAACTGGTGCGCGGTCCCGCGGCACCGAAACCGCGGGCATCAAGCGCCTGGGCGCGGCTCCCGGCGTCGTCTATCAATCCCATGACAAGTGGCACCATCTGCAAGCGAAGGGCGGCAATGCGGGAAAACGGGCTGCCGCGTAAAACCAGGCCGCGGGCTTCCTGCGCCTGCCGGATCCGCTGCAGCCGCACTGCAATGGCCGGTGCAAGCGTCAGGGTGGAGGCAAGCACAAAACCGAATTGCGGCGGGAACTTCCTCGCGGCCAAGGCCGAAACTAGGTCAGGCACGCTCACCGTGAAGGAGAAGACGAGCAACACCACGACGCACGCCGCGGTACGCGTCCCAACGTCCAACGCGAATTCCAGGCCCTCGGCAGTAATCCTTGCCGGACCCCACTGGGCCCAAACGGTGCGGCCTTCGGGGAAGAAAAGTCCGTGCACTGCCAGCAGGGACAGGCACAAGGGAACCAGGATCAGCGCCGCTGCCGGCATCACCCTGTCCGCGACCCGGGCGCGCACCGCCACTATCGACGCGGCCACGGTGACGGCGACGGACAGCGGCCAACTGGCCGCCGCAGTGGTGGCGACGGACGTCGCACCAGCCACCGCCAGAGCCGTGAGCGGATGGAGTCGCATGGGCGGTTTACGCGCCGGTGGCGTCGGCCTTGGCCGGGGCCGGGGAACGGCCTGCCAGGACCCGGAAACGGCGCACGAACGGGAACTGGTGGGTGGCCCGGCGGGGCAGGGCGTAAACCAGCAGCGCGGCAATGACGAACACGATGGCCTTGTCCATGGGGTCGGAGATCAGGGCCTGCTTGGTGATCGCTGCCAGGAGGGTATCGCCCATGGCGCGGAAGGCACTGACGATGGCGCCCGTGCCAATACCGGAAGTCCCGCCAAAGACAAAGGCAGCGATGGGGGCCGATACGACGCCGGCCAGGATGCCGGTGACGAAACCGGCCACCGGGGCAAGGTAGAACCGCCTGAACATACCGCTGCGGGCGGCCAGACCTGCCAAAAAGCCGATCAGCGCGGCTCCGGCGGCGAACGGCAGGACGGTGGGATTGAAGAAGGACCAGACAATGCTTCCGAGCGCACCGGTGGCGGCGCCCGCTGCCGGGCCGGCCAGGACTGCGATCAGGACGGTGCCGATGGAGTCGAGGTAGAACGGCAGGCCGCTGCTGCCCATGAGCTGGCCCAGAACGACGTTCAGCACCAGCGCCACCGGAATCAGGACCACGGTTGAGGTGGGCAGCGCCGGCAGGACCGCGACGATCAGCAGGACGGCTCCGAGCAGGAATCCGCCCAGCGCTACGAGGGCCGAAAAGCTCGCGGGACCGTTGGCGATGTCCTCGGGTTGGGTCAGGACCAGGAAGATGTAGGTTCCCGCGATAGCCGCGGCCCCCAGGATCTCAAGAATTCGGCGCTTCCGCGCAGCTTTCGGACCGGCTGCAGGCAGGGTGAGGGGCGATGACATGTTGCTTCCTTCGACGGTTCAGTCTCCGCAGCCCGGACGTTTGGCCGGCTGTGTATGACACTGCCTATGTCACCTCGGCAGCAGACGGGCCAGCGTTGCCGCTCCCCGGACGCACA
>DASSIA010000070.1:0-3518 GCA_035692345.1 Arthrobacter sp.
TGGCGATGCCCCAGTCCTGCCAGTCGATCTTGCCCACCTGGGAGACCATCATGAAGCCCACCACCACCAGGGCCGGGGCCACCGCCTCGAACGGCACCAGGTTGATCAGCGGGGTGAAGAACATGGCCACCAGGAACAGCACGCCGGTGACGATGGATGCCACGCCCGTCCGCGCACCCTCGCCGATTCCTGCGCCGGATTCGACGAAGATCTGGTTGGAGGAGACGGACGCGCCGCCGCCCACGATCGCACCGAGTGCGTCGATCTGCAGCACGCGGTCCACGTCCGGGATGTTGCCGTCCTTGTCCACGGTGCCGGCCTCATTGGCCAGCCCCACCATGGTGCCCATGGCGTCGAAGAAGATGCTGAGGAGGATCACAAACGCCAGCAGTGCGGCGGCCACAACGCCCAGGTGTTCAAAGGCGCCCAACGGGTTGGCCTTGCCGATCAGGGAGAGGTCCGGGGCTGACCATTCGGTGAACCGGGGGGCCACCAGCGACCAGCCCTGCGGGTTGAACGGCGCATCCTTCTGCACGCTCGGGCCGATGTGCAGGGTGAATTCCAGGATGACGGACAGGATGGTGGAGGCGATGATGCCGATCAGGATGGCGCCCTTGACCTTGCGGACCACCAGGGCGATGGTGAGGATCAGGCCGAAAACAAACACGGCCGTTGGCCAGCCCAGGAGTTTGCCGTCGAAGCCCAGGCCAACGGGGACGGTGGTGTTGGCGACATCGGGGATGCGGCGCACGAAGCCGGCGTTGACCAGGCCGATCAACGCAATAAAAAGCCCGATGCCCACCACAATGGCGGTTTTGAGGCCGTCCGGGACGGCCTTGAAGACGGCGGTCCGGAATCCGGTCAGGACCAGGATCAGCATCGTGACGCCGGAGAGGACCACCAGGCCCATCATGTCCGGCCACATCAGGCCCGGGTTGGTGGCCACCGTGACGGCGGCGAAGGCGTTGACGCCCAGGCCCGTTGCCAGCGCGAACGGGTGCCTGGCCCAGGCCCCCATCAGGATGGTGAGGATGCCGGCCACAAAGGCGGTGACGGCGGCCACAGCGCCAAACCCAAGAGTATTGCCGGCGGAATCGGGGCCGGCCAGGATAAGCGGGTTCAGCACCACGATGTAGCTCATGGCGAAGAAGGTCGCAAAGCCGCCGCGGATCTCGCGCGAGAGGTTTGACCCCCGCTCGGATATCTTGAAGTACCGGTCCAAGGCAGAGCCCTGCTTAAGCATTAGTCCTCCGGGAAGATGGTGGTGGGGATACTTGAATCCTAAAGGGCTTCGGTCCGCACCTAGAATGTCTGTCAGGAACCTCACATTGCCGAAGCAAAATGCTGGAGATACGATGACCGCTCTCACAACGACTGCCCAGCAGTTCCCGGCGAGGCACATCGCCGATACCCATGACCTGATCCGCGTGCAGGGCGCCCGCGAAAACAACCTCAAAGACATCAGCATCGAGATTCCCAAGCGGCGCCTGACGGTGTTTACCGGTGTGTCCGGCTCGGGCAAGAGCTCGCTGGTTTTCGCCACCATCGCCGCTGAGTCGCAGCGGATGATCAACGAAACCTACAGCTCCTTCGTGCAGGGGTTCATGCCGTCGCTGGCGCGGCCCGAGGTGGACGTTCTTGACGGGCTGACCACGGCCATCATCGTTGACCAGGAGCGGATGGGCGCGAACCCCCGCTCAACGGTGGGCACCGCCACCGACGCCAATGCCATGCTCCGGATCCTTTTCAGCCGGCTGGGCAAGCCGTACGTCGGCCCACCCACGGCCTTCTCCTTCAACGTCCCCACGCGGAAGGCCAGCGGTGTGATGAGCACCGAGAAGGCCGGCGGCCGGGTGGTGAAGTCCGTGGCGCAGAACGTGGTCTACCTGGGCGGCATGTGTGCGCGCTGCGAGGGCATGGGCTCGGTCTCCGACTTCGACCTCACCGCGCTCTATGACGACAGCAAGTCGCTGGCCGACGGCGCCCTGACCGTCCCCGGATACAGCATGGACGGCTGGTACGGCCGGCTGTTCGAGGGCATGGGCCTCCCGATGGACAAGCCGATTGCCACGTTCACGAAGAAGCAGCTCGAAACGATGCTGTATGCCGAGCCCACCAAGATCAAGGTTGAGGGAGTCAACCTCACCTTCGAGGGAATCATCCCCAAAGTCCAGAAATCCATGCTCTCCAAGGACGTCGAGGCGATGCAGCCGCACGTACGCCGCTTCGTGGAACGTGCCATCACGTTCCAGGCCTGCCCGGAGTGTGAAGGCACCCGGCTGAGCCCGGAGGCCAGGTCCGCCAGGATCCAGGGCAGGAACATCGCCGACCTGTGCGGGATGCAGATCAGCGACCTCGCCGGGTGGGTCCGCGATCTCGATGAGCCATCAGTGGCGCCGCTTCTGGCCGGACTGCAGCACCTGCTCGAATCCTTCACCGAAATCGGACTGGGCTACCTCTCCCTGGACCGGCCGGCAGGCACGCTGTCCGGGGGCGAGGCCCAGCGCACCAAGATGATCCGCCACCTCGGGTCCTCGCTCACCGACGTCACTTACGTGTTCGACGAGCCCACCATCGGGCTGCACCCCCATGACATCGAGCGGATGAACCAGCTCCTGCTGCAGCTGCGCGACAAGGGCAACACGGTGCTCGTCGTTGAGCACAAACCGGAGACCATCGCCATTGCTGATCACGTGGTTGACCTGGGTCCCGGGGCCGGCACCCAGGGTGGCGCTGTCTGCTTCGAGGGCAGCGTGGCGGGGCTGCGGGAGAGCAGCACCATCACCGGGCGGCACCTCGACGACCGCGCCAAGGTCAAGGATTCCGTGCGTGCATCGACCGGCACGCTCGAAGTGCGCGGCGCCTCGACGCACAACCTCCAGGATGTGGACGTGGACGTTCCGCTCGGCGTGCTCTGCGTGGTGACAGGCGTCGCAGGTTCGGGCAAGAGCTCGCTGATCCACGGCTCGGTGGCCGGCCGCGAGGGTGTGGTGGTGGTGGACCAGGGCGCCATCAAGGGCTCCCGCCGCAGCAACCCCGCCACCTACACAGGCCTGCTTGAGCCGATCCGCAAGGCGTTCGCAAAGGTCAATGGCGTGAAACCGGCGCTCTTCAGCTCCAACTCCGAAGGCGCCTGCCCCACCTGCAACGGTGCGGGCGTCATCTTCACCGAACTGGGTGTGATGGCCACCGTCGAGTCCACCTGCGAGGACTGCGAGGGCCGCCGGTTCCAGGCGTCAGTGCTGGAATACACGCTGGGCGGCCGCAACATCTCCGAGGTGCTGAGCATGTCCATGACGGAGGCAGAGGTCTTCTTCAGCGAAGGGGAGGCCCGCACACCGGCGGCCCACAAGATCCTAGACCGGCTTGTTGATGTCGGGCTCGGCTACCTCACCCTCGGCCAGCCGCTCACCACGCTGTCCGGCGGCGAGCGGCAGCGGGTCAAGCTGGCCACCCAGATGGCCGAGAAGGGGGACGTCTACGTCCTCGACGAACCCACCGCCGGCCTGCACCTGGCC
>DASSIA010000071.1:0-12071 GCA_035692345.1 Arthrobacter sp.
CAACATCCGCAAGTTCGATGACCAGATCAAGGAAATCGCCCGCGCCGCCAAGGACCACGGGACGTCCATCCGGATCGGCGTCAACGCCGGCTCCCTGGAGCCGGGCATCCTCAAGAAGTACGGCAAGGCCACGCCGGAGGCCCTCGTTGAATCCGCCGTCTGGGAAGCGTCACTGTTCGAAGAACACGGCTTCCACGATTTCAAGATCTCGGTCAAGCACAACGATCCCGTGATCATGGTGGCGGCCTACGAGATGCTGGCCGAGAAAGGTGACTGGCCGCTGCACCTGGGCGTGACCGAAGCCGGGCCGGCCTTCCAGGGAACCATCAAGTCCGCTACGGCCTTCGGGGCGCTCCTGGCCAAGGGCATCGGCGACACCATCCGGGTTTCCCTCTCCGCGCCGCCCGTCGAGGAAATCAAGGTGGGCAACCAGATCCTCCAGTCCCTGAACCTTCGCCCGCGCAAACTGGAAATCGTCTCCTGCCCGTCCTGCGGCCGCGCCCAGGTGGACGTCTACACGCTTGCGGAGCAGGTCTCGGCAGGCCTGGAAGGCATGGAGATTCCGCTGCGCGTGGCCGTCATGGGCTGTGTGGTCAACGGGCCGGGCGAAGCCCGCGAAGCCGATCTCGGCGTGGCATCCGGCAACGGCAAAGGCCAGATCTTTGTTAAGGGCGAAGTCATTAAGACTGTGCCTGAAAGCCAGATTGTTGAGACACTGATCGAAGAGGCCATGCGCATAGCTGAAGAGATGGGGGAGGCCGATGGCGAAGATGCTGTCAAGGGTAGCCCCGTGGTTAGCGTCTCATAAGGAAGGCACCGCACCGGCAGGGATGTCCGTCAGGGCCCTCTCCGGGGCGGACACCGCTGCCCTGCGGCACCTTGCGTCGCAGGACCCGGTGGCCAACGTGTTCATCCTGGCTCACCTCCGGGTGGTGGGCTCCGCGGCTCCAACCGCCGGCGGTGCCGCAGTTTTAGGCGTGTTCGACGACGGCATCCTGGTGGGTGCGTGCTGGGCGGGAGCCAATCTTGTCCCGGTCCAGCTTGACGCGGGCCTTGCCGGCCTTGTGGCGGCTGCGGCAAGCGCCTCCGGCCGCCGTTTCGCCTCGGCTTTCGGCCCGGCAGAGTCCGTTCTTGCCCTCCATGCCGGGTTGGCTGAACTGGGGCATGCGGCCCACGAAGTACGGGATGAGCAGCCGCTCATGACCCTGGGCGGGCCGCCGGCGGTGGAGCCAAACGCGGACCTGGCGTTGGGCCAACTGGCCGATTTTGACCGGATCCTTCCGGCGTGCGCGGCCATGTTCGAAGAGGAAGTGGGCTACTCGCCGTTCCTCGGGGGCAAGGAGTTCTACAGCCGCCGCGTGGAAGGACTTATCCGGCAAGGCCATTCGTTGGCGCACGTCAACGAATCCGGCGATGTTGTGTTCAAGGCCGAGCTGGGAGCTGTGACAGCCGACGTCACGCAGATCCAGGGCGTCTGGATGAACCCCGGCTACCGCGGACAGGGCCTGAGTGCCGGCTACATGGCTGCCGTTGTGGAGCAGGCGCGCAAGCTTGCCCCGGTCACCAGCCTGTACGTCAACGGCTTCAACCAGCGGGCCCGGTCCACGTACGAGCGCGTGGGCTTCCGCCAGGTCGGAACCTTCGCTACGGTGCTGTTCTGACGCACCCGGCTAACTGATGGCGGTGCTGTCCAGATCGCCCGTAAGGTAGTGCTGGACGTTCGGAGCCACGAGCCGTACAACGTCGTCGGGGGAGGCGGACGCGAGCGGTTCCAGCCGCATCACATACCGGACCAGCATCACGCCCACCATCTGCGTGGCCACCAGGTTTCCGCGCATTGCCACCTCAGCGGGCGGTCCGGGGACTCCTGCCATGATCCGGCTGAGGATGGTGCGCTGCACCAGTTCCCTGAGCAGCATCGTCTTGGCTTTGGACCCGATGGTTCCCCTGAGGAAGGCCACCAGGCTGTGCTGTGCCGGGCTCTCCCACAGACGAAGCACCGCACGCACGATCGCCGCCGCCCGGTCTTCCGGCGAGTAGCCGTCGACGCCGGCCAGGACCATTTCGGGGTCGGCCGGCAATGCCACACTCAACGCAAAAAGCTCATCCTTGCCTTTGAAGAAGTGGTGAACCATGGCGGGGTCCACTCCGGTTTCCCGGGCGATCTGGCGCAGGCTGGTTCCTTCGAAGCCGTGTTCGGCGAAGAGCCGCCGGGCAGTGTCAAGGATCTGGTCCCTCGATGCTGTTGTCCCGCCGCGCCGGCCCCGCCGGCCTGGACCTGGCGGTCCGTTCAAGGCTTCAGGCAACACCATCACGCGGTGCGCCGCCGCAAGGTCAAAGAGGCGAGCACCAGGACGGCCACAACAATGGCCACGATGACGCCGGCATCCATCCATAACTGATCTGTGGGCTCAGTATTGGTGGCGACCTCCTGCAGCGCATCCACCGAAAAGGTCAGGGGCAGGACATTCGACACGGCCTCCAGGACCTCGTTCATCCTGGCGCGGGCCACAAAGAGGCCGCAGAGCAGGATCTGCGGGACCACGACCACCGGCATGAACTGCACGGCCTGGAATTCCGTCCGGGCGAAAGCCGAACAGAGCAGCCCCAACGCGACACCAAGAACCGCATTGATCACCGCAATCATGACCACCAGTCCCGGGCTTCCTTTGATGTCGAGCCCGAAAATCCAGTACGCCACCGCGGTGGCCACCAGCGATTGCAGGGCGGCCATGATGGAAAATGCCAGCCCGTAGCCGAACAGCAGGTCGGCCTTGTGGATGGGAGTGGTCAGCAGCCGTTCCAAGGTTCCGGAGGTGCGTTCGCGCAGCATCGTAATAGACGTCACCAGGAACATGACCACAAACGGGAAGATCGCCAGCATCATCAGGCCCACGCGGTCAAATGTCCTGGGCACGCCCGGCGGCAGCGTTTCATTCTCGTAGAGGAAATACACCGCGGTGAGCAGCAGCGCCGGGACCACCAGGATCAGGGCCACGCTGCGGTGGTCGTGGCGCAGCTGGTCCAGGACGCGCCGCGTCGTGGCCAGCATCATCAACAGGTTCATGACCGCACCGTCCTTTCAGTGGAGCCGCCGGTCCTCCCGTGGGATCCGCCATGCCTTTCAGGGGCAGCGTCATCCGTTTCTGCGGCGCTCTGGATGAGGTGCAGGAAGGCCTGTTCAAGATCGGCGCTATGCCCGCGTTGGCTCAACTCCGCCGGCGTCAGCTGGGCCAGGAGCTTCCCCTCCCGCAACAGGAGGAGCGATCCGCAATGGCTGGCTTCCTCCATCACATGGCTGGAAACCAGAAGCGTGGTCCCGGACTCAGCCATGGTCCGGAACCGTCCCCACAGATCAGCCCGGAGTACCGGATCAAGACCCACGGTGGGTTCGTCCAGGACCAGCAGGCTGGGCCGCGCCACAAGGGCGCAGGCCAACGACACCCTGCTGAGCTCTCCGCCGGAAAGGTCACCGGTTTTTTGCCGCGCCTGCGGTTCAAGCCCGACGGCGGCGATCGCTTCTGCTGCTTCGGTCCGGCCCTTGCGGTGCATGGCGCCGAAGTAGCGGACGTTGGCTTCAACGGTGAGGTCCCCGTACACGCTGGGGGACTGGGTCACGTAACCCACCCGGTGCCGAAGCTCAGGGTGCCCGGCGGGCAGGCCCAGCACCTGAACTGATCCGGACGTCAGCTTCTGCACCCCCATAATGGCGCGCATCAGCGTGGTCTTGCCGCTGCCAGAGGGACCCAGCAGGCCGGTGATCCGGCCTGCCTCGATGGCGAAGTCCAGGCCGCGCAGGACGTGAACCTTGCCTCGGATGACATGCAGGGCGCTTGCGGACACGGCCACCCCGGACTCCGGGCCAGCCGGGGACACTGCTGCTAAGTGGGACATTACTGCCTCCGGGTTCCGGGATTCCTTGCATTTAATTCACCAGATGATGAATTAAATTTAGACCTGCCGGAGTGGGCCGTCAACAACTTCGAATGGAAAAACTCTTGTCAACGTGTCGGCTATCACATAGGTTCGATCTAGCTGCGCTGGAGTGGGTGGGCGGTCTCACCAGTCCTCACCAGTATCTAAGCGTCAACGGCCATGGAGCCACGTCCGTATGTAATGACCAGCCGTTTACGGCCAGGGGCTTTGCATGCCGGGCGTGGCTCTATTGCGTCCGGGCCTGCCTCGCTCGTGCCCCGCCTCCGGCTACCGCCGCCGGGCGGGGCGTGGATTGCCGGTAGATTAGTACCCAGACGATTTGCCCGGCTCTGCTTTTCCAGCAGCTATTCCCCAGAAACGGATACCGACCCGTGGTCACAAGAATGTCCCAGCTTTTCCTGCGCACCTTGCGTGAAGATCCCGCCGATGCCGAGGTGGCCAGCCACCGGCTCCTGGTCCGCGCCGGCTACATCCGCCGCGCCGCACCCGGCATCTACACCTGGCTGCCGCTGGGACTCAGCGTGCTGCGCAAAGTGGAGCAGGTCATTCGCGAGGAAATGGCAGCCATCGGTGCCCAGGAGGTCCACTTCCCGGCGCTGCTGCCGAAGGAGCCCTACGAGGCCACCAACCGCTGGACGGAATACGGCGAGGGCATCTTCCGCCTCAAGGACCGCAAGGGCAATGACTACCTGCTGGCGCCCACGCATGAGGAAATGTTCACCCTGCTGGTCAAGGACCTGTACTCGTCCTACAAGGACCTGCCGCTGAGCATCTACCAGATCCAGAACAAATACCGCGACGAGGCGCGCCCCCGGGCAGGCCTGCTGCGCGGCCGCGAATTCATCATGAAGGATTCCTACTCCTTCGACGTGGACGACGCCGGCCTGGACGCCAGCTACGCCGCCCACCGCGGCGCCTACCTGAAGATTTTCGCGCGCCTGGGCCTGGACGTTGTTCCGGTCGCCGCCACCGCCGGTGCGATGGGCGGGTCCAAGAGCGAGGAATTCCTGCATCCCACCGAGGTCGGCGAGGACACGTTTGTGCGCTCCGCCGGAGGCTACGCAGCCAACGTTGAGGCCGTCACCACTGTGGTTCCCGCAGACATCGATTACACCGATGCCCCCGCCGCTGAGGTGCGCGACACCCCGGACACCCCCACGATCGACACGCTGGTGGCGGCTGCCAATCAGCTCGCGCCGCGGACAGAGGCCGACGGCGGCGCCTGGACCGCCGCTGACACCCTCAAGAATGTGGTGCTCGCCGTGACACTGCCCACCGGGGAGCGCCAGATCGTCGTCATCGGCGTTCCGGGCGACCGCGGCGTGGACCTCAAGCGCGTTGAAGCCAACATCGGATCCTTCCTGCCCATCGCCGGGGAGATCGGGCTGGAAGCAGCCAACGAGGAGGACCTCAAGAAGCAGCCCCTGATCGTCAAGGGCTATCTTGGCCCCGGCCTGTCCGTGGACGCGCCCCTCCTGGGCGCCGAAGGCCCGGCCAAGCTCCTCTACCTCGTGGATCCCCGCGTTGTCAGCGGCTCGGCCTGGATTACCGGCGCCAATGAAGCCGGCAAGCATGTCTTTGGCCTGGTCGCCGGCCGCGACTTCGGTTGGGACGGCGTTATCGAGGCCACCGAAGTGCGTGCCGGCGATCTGGCGCCGGATGGCTCCGGTCCGCTGGAGACCGCCCGCGGCATCGAAATGGGCCACATCTTCCAGCTGGGCCGCAAATACGCCGAGGCCATGGACCTGAAGGTCCTGGACCAGAACGGCAAGCAGGTGGTGGTCACCATGGGTTCCTACGGTGTGGGTGTCACCCGCGCCGTCGCAGCCCTGGCGGAATCCAACCACGACGACAAGGGCCTGGTCTGGCCCCGCGCCGTGGCTCCCGCCGACGTCCATGTCGTGGCCGTGGGCCGAGGCGAGGAAATCTTCGCCGCCGCCGAGAAGCTGGCACTGGAGCTCGAGGCCGCCGGTCTGGACGTCATCTATGACGACCGGCCCAAGGTCTCCCCGGGCGTGAAGTTCGGCGACGCGGAACTGGTGGGCGTGCCCACCATCCTGGCCGTCGGCCGCGGCCTGGTGGACGGCGTGGTGGAGATCAAGGACCGCCGCAGCGGCGAAGCGGGGAACGTGGCAGTGGACAAGGCCGTTGACTACGTGGTCACCGCCGTCCGCAGCTGACCTTCGCCCCTAAACGAAGTGATCTCCGGGTTCGAGTCGATCCAGCTCACCACCATCATCCTGATCGTGGTGGCTGGATTTGCGGCCGGCTGGGTGGACGCCGTGGTGGGCGGCGGCGGGCTGATCCAGCTGCCGGCCATGCTGCTGGTACCCGGGATCACGCCGGTCCAGGCCCTGGCCACAAACAAGATGGGCTCCATTTTCGGCACCACCACAAGCGCGGTGACGTATTACGGCCGGGTGAAACCGGACCTTCGCACAGCCGTACCCATGGCGGTGATAGCACTTGCCGGGAGCTTCGGCGGGGCAGTACTCGCGGCTACCCTGCCGGCGAGTGTCTTCAAGCCGATTATCGTGGTGGCGCTGGTCGTCGTCGCCCTTTTTACGGCCCTGAAACCCAACGTCGGTGACATCACGGTGCTGCGCCACGATGGCCGCACGCACTACGTGGTGGCATGCCTGATCGGCGCCGTGATCGGCTTCTACGACGGGCTGATCGGTCCCGGCACAGGCTCCTTCCTGATCATCGCGCTCGTCTCCGCGATGGGCTATGCCTTCCTGGAAGCAAGCGCCAAGGCCAAGATCGTCAACATGGCCACCAACGCCGGGGCCCTGATCTTCTTCCTGCCCCATGGGTCAATCCTCTGGGGCATCGGCTTGCTGCTGGGCCTGGCCAACATGGCCGGCGGCTACCTGGGCGCGCGGACCGCGGTGAAGCAGGGAAGCCGCTTCATCCGCGTGGTGTTCCTGCTGGTGGTAGGCGCCCTGATCATCAAACTCGGCGTCGACGTGTGGCAGGAAAACTTCGCCTGACAGGGTATGGGCAACCCTCGCACCCGGTTTCCCCTCGCACCCGCTATCCCTCGCAGGTCTGGCGGGCCGGGCGTACCATGCAGGTATGTCCGCAGGCGGGGAACCCTTTTCGGAAGCATTGTCAGCTGCGGCCCGTCGCGCCTCGCAATGGCTGGCGAGCCTGCCGGACAGACGCGTCGGGCCCGCCCGAACGGCCCACGAGCTCGCGGCTGATTTCGGTGGACCCCTGGCGGCGCAAGGCATGCCCGCCGCGGCCGTGGTGGAGTACCTTGCGGACAAAGCCGAACCCGGGCTTATGGCCATGCCCTCCGGGCGCTTCTTCGGCTGGGTGATAGGCGGGACCTTGCCTGCCGCCCTTGCCGCGGACTGGCTGGTCAGCGCGTGGGACCAGAACTCCGGCATGCGCTACGCCACGCCCGCCATAGCCGCCATCGAAGAGGGCGCCGGCCACTGGCTGCTGGACCTTCTCGGGCTCCCGGGGGAATCTGACGTCGGCTTCACTACCGGGGCCACCATGGCCAACTTCACCGGGCTTGCCGCCGCCCGGTGGCGGTTGCTGGCCGATGCCGGCTGGGACCTGGACCGCGACGGCCTGGCCGGTGCCCCGCGGATCAGGTGCTTTGTGGGGCAGGAACGCCACGAGACCATTGACCTGGGACTGCGGTACCTCGGCCTCGGCCGGCCCGTCGCCGTCCCCTCTGATGCCCAAGGGAGGCTGGTCGCCGCCGAGCTGGACAGGCTGCTGTCGGAAGGTTCCGGACCCGCGCTGGTGTGCCTGCAGGCAGGCAACCTGCACTCCGGAGCGTTCGACCCGTTTGACGCTGCCATCGGGGTTGCCCGGCGGCATGGCGCCTGGGTGCACGTGGACGGCGCGTTCGGGCTATGGGCCGCGGCAGTGCCGGAGTTTGCGGACCTCACCCGGGGAATGGCCCAGGCCGATTCATGGGGGACTGACGCCCACAAGACCCTCAATGTCCCCTACGACTGCGGTATCGCCGTGGTCAAAGACACCGCTGCGCTGCGCAACGCCATGGGCCTGCACACGAGTTACCTGATCACGGACGCCGAAGGTCCAGGGGACCCGTTCCAGAAGGTGCCGGAGCTGTCCCGCCGCGGCCGTGGCGTGCCGGTGTGGGCAGCGCTCCGCTCCCTGGGCCGGGACGGCGTGGCGGCCCAGGTCCGCGGACTCGCCGACGCAGCATCCAGGATCGGCAGCCGCCTGGCGGAAGTGGACGGCATCGAGGTGCTCAACACCGTGGACTACACCCAGGTTTCCCTGGCGTTCGGGGACGACGCCACCACCCGCGCTGTCACCGCCCGGGTGATAGCGGACGGCAAAGTCTGGATGTCCGGTTCACACTGGCAGGGCCGGGACGTTCTGCGGGTCTCGGTCAGCAACTGGAGCACTGACGCGGACGACGTCGGCGTTGCCGTGGAGGCGGTCCGCTCGGCTTTCGCGGCTGTACGGGCAGCGGGCTGACGGTACCGGGGGATACGCGTCAGTCAGCGCCCGGCCTGCCCTGGTTCGGGCAGGTCATGGACCCGCGGGAGGCCGTCGAGGGTCTGCCCGGCAAGGGTGCTGGCCACCCAGAGTGACCGGGCCAGATCTCCTTGATGGCGGGGCATGGACGCGTAGCAGAGCGCGTTCTCCACTTCACGTGCGATGGCCCACTGCCGGGCAGTCTCGCCATCGAGGCCTGCGGCCGCACTGAAATCAAGGCATCGTTGCCTCAGCCCTGCGGCCGGGTCGCTTCCGGGGAGGTCGCCGAGGCGGTTCCACAGCAGCGGTGCCACCGCGAACTCCGGTTCGCCGATCATGGGCTGCGGGTCGATGGCAGCGAATCCCGTTCCGGATTCCCGCGCCAGGATGTTCAGGAAGTGGAGGTCCGTGTGGACCAGGACGTCGCGGCCCGAGCGGCGGCCTACGGCGCCGCGGGTCTGGCAGACCTCCAAGGCAGCTTCGAGCAGCCAGCGCGGGAAGGGGCGGCCCTGCTGTTCCCAGTCGGCGGGCAGGTCATCGCTCCATTGTTCCGCCCGGCCTGCGATGTGGCCGAATTCCTGCCATTGCGGCCGTCCGTCCGGCACCAGGCTCAACTGGCGCATGATGCTGCCCCAGACAACCGCAGCCTCCTCCATGGGAACCGGCTGCAGCGAGCAGTCCGCATTCAGCCGCTCCAGCAGCAGGGCGCATGTTCCGGCGTCGGACTCCAACAGGCGGACGGCGCCGGATCCTCCCCACAGCGCCAGCGCGTGGCGTTCAACCAGGGCCTCATCATGGGGAAAGGCCACTTTCAGGGCAGCCGCGGTCCCATCCGCCCGGCGGACAGGAACCACCATGCCGCCGTGGCCATGCCAGGGGAGGTCGCCGGCGGCCAGGTCCACAGCAAGTTCCCAGTGCTCCAGCCGGCCCTGGACCAGTCCGGGCAGGGAAGCGAGCCAGGCGCGTCCTGCGCTGCTGTGGCTGTATCGCATGCTGAGGGCGGGCGGGATCGGCATGCCAATCTGTACACTCACAGAACGCCGCTTGCCCCCAGCAGGCTGCCCACGGAGTACGTGGCAGCCAAGGCCAGGGCGCCGCCCAGCACCACCCGGACCGCGGCCCGCGACTTCGAACCGCCGCCGATCCAGGCGCCCAGCGCCCCCGTCGCGGCAAGGGCAACCAGCACGGCAGCAAAGGTCAACGGGACCCTGATGTTCTGCGGCGGGAGCAGGATTGCGAGCATGGGCAGGATGGCGCCGGCGAGGAACGCCACGGCAGAGGCGAGGGCCGCATGCCACGGGCTCACGATGTCGGTCTCATCGATGTTGAGTTCGGCGGAGAGATGCGCTCCCAAGGCATCGTGGGCCGTCAGCTCCTTGGCTACGGTGAGGGCAGTGTCCGGGTTCAGGCCTTTGCCCTGGTAGATCGCGGCGAGTTCCGCGAGCTCCTCCTCCGGCTGTTCCTGCAGTTCGCGGCGTTCCTTTTCAATCAGGGCCTCCTGGCTGTCCTTCTGGCTGCTGACGGACACATATTCGCCCAGGGCCATGGAAATTGCGCCGCCCACCAGACCGGCCGTCCCGGCGATCAGGATGGGTCCTGACGCCGTGTTGACACCGGCGACGCCGACCACGATCGCGGCGACGGAGACGATGCCGTCATTGGCACCCAGAACCCCGGCGCGGAGCCAGTTAAGGCGTTGCGCGATGTCGTTTTGGTGGGGCTCATTATCGTGAAGGGCCGGGGCTCCTGCGCTGTCCATGCCTCCAGCAAAGCATTTGTGCCGGTGGCTGGCCAGTATGCCAAGGCTTGGCTATGAATTGCCGGGAGACCGGGCGCCGGTTGAGGAAGGCCCCGTGGCCGGTGCACCTTCAGGCAGGTGCGGCAGGAGTGATTCGTCCAGGACCACGCCGGGGACCGGGCCGGGCGGGACGCCCCAATGCGCGGTCATGCTGGCCGCCGACTGAAGTGCCGAGAGCGCCCACACCCGGTCGGAGCCCTCGCTGAGGGCCACTGCGTCGCCCAGCACCGGGAGCATCCCGGCCTCCAGGGTTCCCAGTCCCGCTGCCGGGCCTGCCAGGAACTCCTGGCCCAGTGCATAGCCGGGCGGGCGGGGTGGCACTGCAGCACAATGCGCCCCGAGCCTCGCCGCTGCCTCGGTGCTGAGAGCCGCGTGCCGGACCAGAAAGTCCGACGCCGGGGCAACGGACGCGGGATCAAGCCTGGTCAGTGCGGCCTGGTAGGCGTAGACCAGTTCCCACTCACCCTCCAGGGCCAGGACCAAGGCTGCGTCGAGGTCCGCGGCAGGGGAGCCGCTCCCCGAAGCACAGGAAGGGCCGGGTAAGCCTGCAGAGGCTGTTCCAGCGCTGCCGGAAAGTGCGCTGCCGGAAATCGCACTGCCGGGAAGTGCGCCGCCGGAAAGCGGGGCGACCGGCAGCGGCACCAACGGGATCCCGGCAGCCGTAGCCAGGTCCGCGGCTGCCAGGAGTTGGGCGGTCCCGGCACCGGCGAGCAGGCGGGCCATGCCGCCGTCGGCCGATTCAGCATCCTTGAGCCGCTGTGCCCCGCTTGCCTGGAGGGCTGTGGCCAGTCCGGGCACGGTCGGTGGCGACGCGACGGGCGCAGAAGGCGTCGGGGCAGAGGCGCTGGTGCTGGCGACGCCGGCCGGCAGCATCAGGGCCCTGGCCTGCATAGTCAGCAAAGTCACAGCGCGGCCAATGGCAGCTGCCTGTCCGGGCGGCAATGCGCTGCCGGTTGAGTCTTCCAGACCCCTGGCCGCGGCCCTGAGGGTCAGGGAATCAGCGAACGCCTGTGCCCTTGCCTGTTCCGAAAATGGCGGCGCCGCAGGCGGGGGCGGTTCGCGGGGGATAACCACCAATCCCAGGCTCAGCACCAGAAGGGCGGCCAGCGCAAAAACGGCGTACTGGAAATAGCGCCCGCGGCGGCCGGTCTCCTGCGTGTCGTCTTTCACAACAGACCATGTTGTCACGCCTGATGCGGATCTTCGTGCACCACTGCGGCCGGAAAATCGTTACGCTAGTAGTCACAACATCATCTATTGGAAGGCGGCCGGCATCGTGAGCAATGCAGAAGCCACGACTTCATCAGACCCTACCGGAACGGGTACGGCTGAAGCTGCGCCCGCCAACAATCCCGAAGCCGCCCGGCTCCGGGCGCTGCTGGAACCCGCTGTCCAGGCCAATCGCCTGTACCTCGAGGACGTATCGATCCTCGCCGGTTCACACCGTGTGGTCCACGTGGTGGTTGACCTGCCGCAGGAGGAAACCGGCGGCGTAAACCTCGATGTCATCGCTGACATTTCCAGGGTCCTCTCCGACGTCCTGGACAACGACCCCGCCGACGACGGCCGCCCCTATGACCTCGAGGTTTCCTCCCCGGGCGTCGCGCGTCCCCTCACCGAAGTCCGGCACTGGCACCGCGCCCGGGGCCGGATGGTCAAGGTCAACGTCATCCAGGGCGAAAACGTCACCGGCAGGGTCCAGTCCGTGGATGAGTCCGGCATCACCATCGTCCCGGAGATCGCCGTCAAGAAGGGCATGAAGCCCAAGCAGGGCGAGCCCCAGATTCTTCCTTTCGACAGGATCCGCAACGGAAAAGTCGAGATCGAATTCAGCCACCTTGAAGAAGCTGGTCTGGAACCTGAG
>DASSIA010000072.1:0-7449 GCA_035692345.1 Arthrobacter sp.
GAGACCGCGACCGCCGCGAAATGCCATCACCATGCAGGGAAAATCAGCCGTACAGCCAGCAATTGCCGACGGCGGGCCGGCCGGAGAAACGGCCCTCCAGGAACGCGAATGCATCCGGCATGGCGGCAATGTAGCCGCCAACATGGGTGGCTCCTGCGGTCACATCGAAGTACACGTTCGACCCGCGTGCGCACCAGCGCTCGGCCAGCTGCCTGCCAACGTCAAAGGGGATGACGTCATCGAGCAGGCTGTGCGAGAGCAGCGTCGGAACCACCGGTGCCCGGCCATTGCCGATCTTCTGCTCTTCGAGGACGGACTTGAGCGCAGGCAGGGTCAGCAGTGCGCTCATCTTCTGCCCTGACGCGGTGAGCTTCGACGTGTCCTGGAATCCGCTGGAAGCGATGGATTGCACTGTGCATTCGGTGTCTGTCGCGGCAATCTTTGTCCTGCCGGCGTCGTTGAGATAGGGGCTGAGGTCCATCCCGGCGGTGGCGCCCATGCCCGTCCACGCGTACAGCAGGAAGCCGGTGTACAGCCCGCCGTCGAGGTTCCTGCCCACGGCCGGAAGGTCGGCCGGAACTGCGCCGGCGTACGCACCCTTGAGATTCAGCTCCGGCGCGTACTGCGTGGCGAGCTCGACGGCGGCTGCCGAGGCGCCGCCGCCCTGGGAGTAGCCTGCCAACGCTATCGGTCCGCCGGCGACAATCTGCGGGTTACCCAGGCGTTGGGCCGCCCGGGCCGCGTCCAGGACGGCGTGCCCCTGCGATTCCCGCGCCATGTAGGTGTGGCTGCCGGCCGTGCCCAGGCCCTCGTAATCAGTCACGGCCACGGAGTAGCCGCGTGCCAGCAACCCGGCAATGAAAGTCCCCTCGTACTCTCCCCCGGCAGCCAAGGCCCGGGACGGGGCACATTGATCGCCCTGCCCCTGCGTGCCAACGGCGTAGCTGACCAGCGGACGCGGACCGGACCCGGTCCAGGCGGCGAAGGGCACCAGCACCGTTCCCGTCACTGCGATCGGAACCCCGGAACTGTTCACCGAGCGGTACATTATCCGCTGCACGGAAGCCTGAGCGGGGATGGTCTTGAGCGGATCGAGATAGAAGACGGAGGGCTGAGCGCGAACCACATCGCCGTTATTGGCCGGAAGCGTTGCCGGTGTGGCGTAGAAGCCGGAGCTGTCCGCGGCCAGGGTGGCCGGCGCCAGCGAAGGAGCGGGTGCAGCCTGGGCAACCGCCCCGCCGCCGAAGGTGAGACCTGCCGCCAGGGCAACGGCCGAACATATGCGTACAGAAGGATGCTTCATTGAACCTCCAGTCAGTGCCACACCCGTCATTGGATGTGATCCACGCCATATGTTACTGGCGAGTAGCTTGTCAGCCTAGGGGTTCTCCGCAGATTTTCAGATCCCGGCGGGGTTAGGAGACTGGCTGGCTAAACACGTGCCGGCGGATCCAGGCGTGCATCGCGATCGCGGCGGCGGAGGCGGCGTTGATGGAGCGGGTGGAGCCGAATTGCTCGATGGACAGGGTGGCGAGGGCGGCCTCGTGGACTTCCGGCGTCAGCCCGGGTCCCTCCTGACCGAACACCAGGACGCAATCGCGTGGCAACTCGTAGGTTTCCAGCGGCACGGAGTCCGGGAAGATGTCGATGCCGATGATCGCCAGGCCCTCCCCCTGCGCCCACGCCACAAAATCCTCCACGGTGGGGTGGTGGCGGACGTGCTGGTAGCGGTCGGTGACCATGGCTCCGCGCCTGTTCCACCGCCGTCGTCCGATGATGTGGACTTCTTTGGCGAGGAACGCGTTGGCTGTACGCACCACGGTGCCGATGTTGAGGTCGTGCTGCCAGTTTTCGATGGCGATGTGGAAGTTGTGCCGCTTGGAATCGAGGTCCGCCACGATGGCGTCGTGCTTCCAGTAGCGGTACTGGTCCACCACGTTGCGCCGGTCGCCGTCGGCCAGCAGTTCGGGGTCCCAGTGCTCGCCTTCCGGCCACGAACCGTCCCAGGGCCCGACGCCGACCTCCGCCTTGGGCTCCGGCGCCTCCCCGGGCGCTGGCTCCCCAGCCGCAGGCTCCTCCGCTGGCGGCGTCTTCCCGAATGGGTGCGGTTCGGCTGGGTTCCCTGGCGTTTGTTTCACCCCTCAACACTAGACTGGGCCACTGGAGCATTCATCACCGGCGGAGGTAAACGTGGCAGAAGCAGACCAGGTACAGGGCTCACCGGCGGTTTACCGCAGCGGCCAGGAGATCGAATGCTGGCTGACGGACATGGACGGCGTGCTGGTCCACGAAAACCATGCCGTGCCGGGCGCGGCTGAACTGATCCAGCGCTGGGTGGACACCTCCAAGCGGTTCCTGGTGCTGACCAACAACTCCATCTTTACGCCGCGCGATCTCGCGGCCCGGCTGCGTGCCTCGGGCCTGGAGATCCCCGAGGAAAACATCTGGACGTCGGCGCTGGCCACCGCCCAGTTCCTCAAGGACCAGGTGCGGGGTTCCGGCTCCGGGAACCGCGCCTACACGATCGGTGAGGCAGGGCTGACGACGGCGCTGCACGAGGCCGGCTTTATCCTCACCGACCAGGACCCGGACTTCGTGGTGCTGGGCGAAACGCGCACGTACTCCTTCGAGGCGATCACCATGGCCATCCGCCTGATCCTGGCCGGGGCCCGCTTCATCGCCACCAACCCGGACGCCACCGGACCGTCCAAGGATGGACCCATGCCCGCTACGGGCGCCATCGCGGCCCTCATCACCAAGGCCACCGGCAGGGAACCGTACATTGTGGGCAAGCCGAATCCCATGATGTTCCGTTCGGCGATGAACCAGATCGATGCCCACTCCGAAACGACGGCCATGATCGGGGACCGGATGGACACGGACATCATCGCGGGCATGGAGGCCGGCCTGCACACGGTCCTGGTCCTCAGCGGCATCACGCAGCGCGAGGACATCGCCGCGTACCCGTTCCGGCCCAACCAGGTACTGAACTCCGTGGCCGATCTGAAGAACCAGATCTAGAAAACCGACACCTTCGAGCTTCCGCGCGGGAGCGGGAAAAAGTCGTTCATCAGCCGGTCCACGATGGGCCGGTAGATTTGCGGATTCCAGCCCGGGCTCGCGTGCGACGGCAGGGCGCCGTCCGTTTGCAGGTCGGTGGAGACGAAATGCGGCGCGAACGCTGCCACCCACGCGTCCTTGGCGGTCTGGTAACGGACCGTACCGTCTTTCAGGTTGCCGACGTACGCCATCCGCGTGCCGCCCAGCTGGTCCACGAACCGGTTGCCGTCGAAGTGGTAGATGTACGCCGACTCGGACTGGATGAGCACACTGGACGGGGCAATCGGGGACAACTGCTCCATGGTCTGGTCAAAGATCTGGCGCCAGGTCCGTTCGTCCTTGTGGATGACGCGCTCCCCCAGCTCATAGCTGCCCCGCAGCACGGAAGGCACCCGGAAGCCGCTCTCGTAGAGGAACACCACACCGTCGAACCAGCTCTCGTCGAGCACGTCGCTCCTGCTGTAAGGCGTGGAGTCCAGCAGGATGAAGTCAACGTCCACGCCGTGGAGTTGCCGTAGCCGCGCGGCTACCTCGGTAGCCACCATGCCGCCGAAGCTGTGGCCATAGAAGAAGAGCTTGGTGAGCTTATTCACGCGGACGTGATCGGCGACGGCGGCGACCACCAGATCGATGTCCAGCCCCTGGTTGGAATAGCCGACGGCGGCCAGCCGGGCCCGTTTGTTCAGCGAACCACGCAGGGAATTCAGGATCCACAGCGCCTCCTCCCAGCTGGTCTTGTAACCGGGGAACAGGAACCAGCTGGCGTCCGGGTAGTACGCGTCGGCAAAGTCGTCGGCGACTTCCAGGATCGTGGTGACCCGCCGTTCGGCCTGGACGCGTCGCGTCACCAGCATGTCCGCGGCCAGCAGGGCGGAGGTGCCCGCACCCGCCAGGAACCAGCGCCGCGAAAACCGCTTGAGTGCGGCGGCATGAGCCAGCATCCGGGCTTCTTCCGCAGCCATCAGGCAAACCGCCGCCGCAGCCTGGTTCAGTCCAGGCCGAGCTCGTCCTTGCCGAAGGCGAACAGGTAGGGCACCCCGGTTTCAGCTTCGATTTTTTCCTTCGCGCCGGTGTCCCGGTCCACAATGACCGCCACAGCCACCACGTTTCCACCGGCCTTCCGGACACCCTCGACTGCCGTAAGGGCGGAGCCGCCCGTAGTGGAGGTATCCTCCAGCACCAGGACCTTTCGGCCCTCAACCGACGGGCCCTCCACCTGGCGGCCCATGCCGTAGGATTTCTGGGCCTTGCGGACCACAAAGGCGTCCACGGGGCGGCCGGCGTCCACCGCAGCGTGCATCACAGCCGTGCCCACGGGGTCAGCACCCATGGTCAGGCCACCGGCGCACTCAAAGTCGATCCCGGCGTCGTCCGTCAGTGCCAGCATGACCTGACCCACCAGCTTGGAGGCTTCGTGGTGCAGCGTGATCCGGCGCAGGTCGATGTAGTAGTCGGCCTCGGCACCGCTGGACAGGATCACTTTGCCGCGGACCACGGCAAGTTCCTTGATCAGTTCCAGCAGGCGGGCACGTGCGGCGGCAGCATCGGTTGCAGAGTTACTGGGTGAAGTCATGGGCTCCAGTTTAGTGGTTACGCGGTTGGTGACGGGCGCTCAGGGCGCCTGGCAAACGCCGGGGCGTGTTCTGGCCTGGGACCGAAGGCGATCAACCGCGGAGCGAGCTTGCGGGTGGCCGGAATATGACGGACCAGGAAGAGCAGCGGACGCGGCACTCCCAGCCGCTTTCCGCGGAGGACCGGCACCAGCAGGGCCCGGTGGATGATGCGCTGGGCGGTTTGGACGACGACGGCGGGTGGGCGCCGCCGTCGGACTACCTTCGCGAGGTCCCGGGCGCCGACGCGTCCCCTCAGCAGCGCCGGGGCGAGGACCGCTGCGGTGGCCACGGCGTCCTGGATGGCAAGGTTGATTCCCACTCCCCCCACCGGGGACATCGCGTGGGCGGCGTCCCCGATGCACAGCAAGCCGTCCGTGTACCACCGCCTGAGCCGGTCCACGCGGACGTCGAGCCTGTGCAGATCGTCGAGGGAACGCAGGGCGTCCGTGCGGGCCGCAAGATCCGGCCGGAGTCTTCCGATCCGGCGCCTGAATCCTTCGATGCCTTCGCTTTCAATGCGCCCGGCGTCAGCCTTGAAAGCGAGGTAACCCAGCTGAAAATAGTCGTCCCGGAACAGCGATACCAGGGCCTCACCGGTCCCCAGCGTAGGTACCACGCCGGACGTGCCGGGCCCTTCCGAACCGTCCCGCGGCAGCCTGAACCACCAGATATCGAACGGGACGGCGAAGACCTTTGGAACCAGTCCTGCGTGTTGCCGCAGCAGGGAATGCCGTCCGTCGCAGGCCACCACGAGGTCCGCGGCGAGGCTGCCGGTGGGTTTCCCGGGAGCGGAATAGCGGACCCCGGTGACCTTGCCGCCCTCGCGCAGCAGTCCGGTGACCGCATGGTCCATCAGGAGCGTGAACGTGGGTTCTTGGGCAGCCGCTTTGGCCAGGAAAGCGAGGAAATCCCACTGCGGCATCATGGCCACGTAGTTGTACGGTGGCCGTAACGCCCCGAAGTCCCCCACGGTAATCTCCCCGGCTCCGGCAACCGGGAAGGTGACGTTCCGGAGCCGGCTTTGCGGGAGGCGCCGGAATTCAGCGCCGAGGCCCAGCTCATCGATCAACCGGATCGTGGAGGCATGAACCGTGTCGCCGCGGAAATCACGCAGAAAGTCGCCGTGCTTTTCGAGGACCGTGACCTCAACCCCGGCCCGCGCCAACAGCAGGCCCAGCATCATGCCCGCCGGGCCACCGCCTGCCACCACACATCCGGTCCGCTCCATTCACCCACGCTACGCCGGGCAGTTCGCCGTGGATACCGTTGCTGCGGGGACACTGCCGCTACGCAAAAGACCCTGCGACACGCAAAAGACCTGGCGACACCCACATTTGGGGGTCGCCAGGTCTTTTGCGTGTCGCCGGCGAATCTGCGGGTCGTCAGGCCGGACCCGCAGCCATGGCCCTAGAGCCGGGTGTCGAAGGAATCGCAGAACACGTTCTCGTTGAACGTTCCCTGGAACTCCGACGCGCCCATGATCTTCTCGATGGTGGCCCGGATGGCCTCCACCGACCCCGCATGGGCGTGGATGGCGGTCTTGACCATCGGCACGTCAATGAGGTGGTTGGGCTGGTTCAGCGATACAAACACGGTGGGAACCTCGGTGACGTACCACGGGATTTCCGCGGCCATCGGGGTGGACCACTTGATCCGGATGGCCGCTTCCTGGGCAAAGCCCTTGACGTTGGCGAAGACAAACGCCGCGTCATACTTGTCCGCGTAGTCGCCCGTGGCTTCCTCGGAGATGACGGACATGAAGTTGATGCCCGTCTCGCCGGCGGCCTCGCGCTGATCTGCCGTCTTGAACAGGTTCACCTCGAAGCCGGCTTTTTCCAGCTCGTCCTTGACCGTGTCCAGGTACGCCAGCGGGTCAGCCCGGGTGAAGTCCGAACCCCCGGAGATGCCATACAGGCGGATCCGCTTGTGCGTTTCCGGCCGGATGGGCAGGTTGTGCGCAGTGTCCTTGACGAGGGTGACGGTCTTGTCCGCGATTTCGGCGGCGACGGCGCGGTGCGCCTCGCTGCCGATCACAGCCAGTGCTTCCACCGGCGGAACCAGTTCGTTGCGGTCCTTGAGGTGCAGCCCCAGCGAGGCCTTGAGGGCCAGGATGCGGCGCAGGGCGTCATGCAGGCGCTGCTCGGTGATGATGCCGGACTTGTAGCCGTCCAGCATGTACCCGAAGTCCTCTTCCGGATTGCGGAAGAACAGGAACATGTCGCAGCCGGCAGCGATGGTCGCCGGGACCAGGTCCTTGCGCTTCATCGCCTGCGTCAGCCCGATCATCTGGGAGGCATCCGTGAGGATGAGCCCGTTGAAGCCGAGCTCGCCGCGCAGCAGGTCCTGGAGCAGTTCCGGCGCCAGCGTGGCGGGCAGGATGTCCTTGTCCGCCATGCCCGGACGGAAATGCCGGGACAGTTCAGGCGCACCGATGTGACCGATCATGATCGACTGCACGCCGTGCCCGATCATTTCGCGGTACACGTGGCCGTAGGTCCGGTTCCACTCGTCGTAGCCGAACGTGTTGTAGGACGTGACCACATGCTGGTCACGCTCATCCACCCCGTCACCCGGGAAGTGCTTCATGGCACAGGCAGTGGGAGATTCACTGATGCCGTCGAAGTACTCCTTGGCACGCTCCACCACAATGTCCGGGGTGTTGCCGAAGGACCGGGTGGAGATCACCGTGTTCCGCCAGTTGTAGTGGATGTCCACGATGGGGGCGAAGGCCCAGTTGCAGCCCAGCGCCGCGGTTTCGACGCCGGCAACCTGCCCC
>DASSIA010000073.1:0-7539 GCA_035692345.1 Arthrobacter sp.
CCGGTCCACCAAATGCCGGAAGAGGCATCGGACATCGCCTTGTTCAGGTCAAAGCCCCATTCGGCGGCGGAGCTCGGCTCGATCCCGAAACCCAGGAAACCCAGGCCGGCCAGCGTGAGGATGGCCTCGGACGCGTTGAGTGTGAAGATCAGGGGCAGGGTGCGGGTGGCGTTGGCGAAAATGTGCCGGCCAATGATCCTGGCGCTGGAGGCGCCAACAACCTGGGCTGATTCCACAAACGGTTCGGCCTTGAGCCGGATGGTTTCCGCACGGATCACCCGGAAATACTGGGGCACAAACACCGCCGTGATGGCGAACCCACAGGCGAGGATTCCACCCCAGAATCCGGACTGTCCCTTATTGACGGCGATGGAAATAACGATCGCCAGCAGCAGGGTCGGGAACGCATAGATGGCATCGGCCACCACAACAAGGACCCGGTCCAGCCAGCCGCCGAAGTAGCCGCTGACGAGGCCGAGGAACACTCCCAGGAAGATGGACATCAGCACGGCCGCAATGATCACCGCTGCCGCCGTCTGCGATCCCCAGATCACCCGGGACAGGACGTCATAGCCGCCCACCGTGGTTCCCCACAGGTGTTTGCCACCGGGTTCGGCCTGCGCCGGAAATGAACCGGCGGAGTCGGAAATCTGGGAGTATCCGTAAGGTGCCACCAGCGGCGCAAGAACAGCAGCCAGTATAAAAACAACGCAAATGACGACGCCGGTCAGCAGCATGGTGCGTTGGATGCCAACGCTTTGGCGGATGTGGGACGTGACGGGAAGCCTGTCCAGCAACGGCTTCCTGGCCGGCTTCATTTCTAGAGTGCTCATCAGTACCTCACCCGCGGATCAATCAGGGCAGCGGCAATGTCCACCACGAAATTGGTGACAGCCACAATAACGGCCAGCAGCATCACGATGCCCTGGACGGCTACAAAGTCACGGGCCGTGAGGTACTGCGCCAGCTGGTAGCCCAGGCCCTTCCACTCAAACGTGGTTTCAGTGAGCACCGCACCGCCGAGCAGCAGGGCAATCTGCAGGCCCATCACCGTGATGATGGGGATCAGTGCCGGCTTGTAGGCGTGTTTTGTCACCAGGCGGTATTCGCTGACTCCCCGGGACCTGCCTGCCTCCACATAGTCCTTGCCCAAGGTGCCGATCACGTTGGTACGGACCAGGCGGAGGAACACACCGGCGGTCAGGAGTCCCAGCGCGACGGCGGGAAGGACGGCGTGGTGGACGATGTCGCCAAAGGCCGCGAGATTACCGCTGCGCAGGGCGTCCAGCCAGTACACACCGGTGGGCGCGGCAAGCTTGCCCATCGCCAATTCCGTACTGGTGGACGCACGGCCGGCAACCGGGAACCAGCCCAGGGTGACGGACAAGGTGAGCTTGAGCAGCAGGCCTGCAAAGAAGACCGGAGTGGCGTAGCAAAGGATGGCGAACAGCCGAAGCAACGCGTCCGGAACTTTGTCGCGTTTGTGGGCGGCGAACATGCCGAGCGGAATTCCCACCAGCAATGCCACCACCAGGGAGTTGATGGCCAGTTCGAGGGTGGCGGCTCCGAATTGGGCGAGCATGTCAACGACGGCCCTGCCATCGGAGATGGTCCGGCCGAAGTTGCCGGTGGCGATGTTGCCCAGGTACTCGACGTATTGAATGAAAAGGTTCCGGTCGTAGCCGGCCTGATGGACCAGGGCGTCGATTTGTGCCTGCGGGAGCCGTCCGCCCTGTGCCGCGGTAATCGGATCGCCGGTGATCCGCATCAGGAAGAAAACCAGGGTGACGAGGATGAAAATAGTTGGGAATATGAGCAGGAAGCGGATCAGGATGTATTTCCCGAGTCCACCTCCCGCAGACTTGGATTTGGGGGCCGCCACTGTTGGCGGCGGCGCATCAATTATTGTGGCCATGCTGTCCCTGCTTGGTGTGGAACTGGAAATGGTGGAGCCAACGCGTAGGAGGCAGGGCCGGCCGGCCCCACCTCCTCACGCGGGTTTGTTCGGTTTTGCCTGGGACTGTTCCCTACTTGGAAACGGTGCCGAGCCGGAACTTGAAGGACGCATCCAGCGTGGAATCCACGCCCTTCACGCCGTTCCCTGAAACAGCCACCTGGGCACCTTGCAGCAACGGCAGCGTGGAGATGTCCTTGGCCAGCAGGTTCTGGATGTCCTGCACCTGCTTCTCACGCGCGGCCTTGTCGCCATTGACCAGCTGCTTGGCAATCAGGGCTTCAACGTCCGGGTTGGAGTAGTGGTTCTTCATAAAGCCACCGCCAACAAAGAAGGGCGTCAGGTAGTTGTCCGGATCACTGAAGTCCGGGAACCAGCCGAGCTGGTACACGGGGTAACCGTCGGCCTTGGACGTCTTGTTGTAGGTGACCCACTCGGTGGACTGAAGGTTCACCTTGAACAGGCCGGTCTTCTCCAGCTGGTCCTTGACCATGGCGTACTCATCGCCCGAGGATTTGCCGTAGTGGTCCGGGTTGTACTGCAGGTTGATGGTCACCGGGGTGGTGATGCCGGCGTCGGTCATGGCCTTCTTGGCCTTGTCCGGGCTGGGCTTGCCGGAGCCGTCTCCGTAGGCCTGCTTGAAGGATTCATTGGCGCCCAGGAACCCGGACGGGACGTTGGACCACATGGGCAGGTAGGTGCCTTTGTAGACCTGGTCGGAAATGGCCTGGCGGTCGATGAGGTCCGCCGCGGCCTGGCGGACAGCCAGGGCCTTCTTAGGGTCAGCTTCCGGGGTCTTGGCGCCGAAGGGCATGATGTCGAAGTTGAAGACGATGTAACGCATTTCGCCGCCGGGGCCGATGTTGACCTTGAGGTTGGAGTCCTTCTTGAGGTCATCGATGTCCGTGGCGCTAAGGCTCCGGTTCGCGACGTCGATCTGCCCGCCCTTGATCTCCAGCTTCATGTTGGTCTGATCGGTGTAGTACTTGATCGTGGCACCGGCGTTGGCAGGCTTGCCCAGGACGCCTTTGTAATCGGGCCAGGCCGTCAGGCTGATCAGGGTGTTTTTGTTGTACGTATCGATGGTGTACTGGCCATAGAATGCCTTGGCCTTGACGATTTCGTCGTCGGCGAGAAGTTTGTCCGCCGGGAAGACTTCGTCGTCAACAATGGGCGCGGCGGGGCTGGTCAGGATCTGCGGGAACGTTTGGTCGTTGGCTTGCTTCAGCGAGAACACCACGGTGGTGGGGTCCGGAGTGGCAATGGAAGAAATATTGGCCAGCAGTGACGCCGGTCCGTTGGGATCATTGATCTTGAGCTGGCGGTCAAACGAGAACTTGACGTCCTTGGAGTCCAGCACATGTCCGTTGGCCCACTTCAGACCGCTCTTGAGCTTGACTGTGTATTCCGTGGGCGTGGTGAAGGAGGACGATTCGGCCAGGTCCGGCACAGGATCCGCGCCACCTGGCTTGGAGTTCAGCAGGAACGAGTAAATCTGGTTCATCACCATAAACGAACCGTTGTCGTACGAGCCTGCCGGATCCAGGGCGGTGACCTTGTCAGTGGTGCCGTACGCAATGACGCTGCTTGCATTCCCCGATGTTGCGCTCCCACCGCCACCGCCTGAGGGGCCCGTACAGGCCGTCAATGCGAAGGCGGAAACGCCTGCGAGCGCGATGGCGCTACGCAAGGCACTGGTGTTCTTGGTCATCTGTGAACTTTCTGTTCGATGAGATCGCGCTCGCCGCCCGCCAATGGGTGTCTTTGCCTGAGCGGGCAGAGCGCTGTCCTGATGACTTGATTCAATCAGATGCCGGGCTCATCAACCGGCTTTTTTGTGAGTTGAGACACAAAATTTACCTGACCAGGGTAAATTTGCTCCGCCTCAGAGCTCCGCGCGCTGCAAAGACCGGGCAGCGTCGATGGTGGCCTGGCCCAGGACGCGGCTGCCCTGGTAAAGGACCACCGTCTGGCCGGGCGCCACGCCGCGCAGCGGGTCGGTCAACGTGACCAGCAGCTGGGGTGCATCCCCGCCGGGCAGCATGCGCGCGGTTGCCGGCACGGGGTCGCCATGGGCGCGGACCTGGGCGTAGCAGTCGAACTCGGCGCCCGTTTCGATTTCCGCGATAGGCAGGCCGGCCCACGAAACCTTGATGCCACGGATCTCGTCAATGGCCAGCAGTGCCTGGGGCCCCACCACCACCTTGTTTTCCTTCGGCCGGATCTCCAATACAAAGCGCGGCTTGCCGTCCGCTGCGGGCGTGCCGAGCTTCAGGCCGCGGCGCTGGCCCACGGTGAACGCGTTGGATCCCGGGTGCTCGCCGACCTTAGCGCCGGTCTCGTCCACGATGTCGCCGGTGGTCATGTCGATCTTTTCGGCGAGCCAGCCGGCCGTGTCGCCGTCGGGAATGAAGCAGATGTCGTGGCTGTCCGGCTTGTTGGCCACGGACAGGCCGCGGCGCTCCGCTTCTGCCCGCACCTCAGCCTTCGAGGGTGTGTCAGCCAGGGGGAACATGGAGTGCTTGAGCTGCTCGTGGGTCAGGACTCCCAGGACGTAGCTCTGGTCCTTGGCCCAGTCCGCAGCGCGGTGGAGTTCCGGGTTGCCGTCAGCGTCCTTGATGACCTTGGCGTAGTGACCGGTACAGACGGCGTCAAAGCCAAGGGCGATGGCCTTCTCCAGCAGGGCGGCAAACTTGATCCGCTCGTTGCAGCGCATGCAGGGGTTGGGGGTGCGCCCGGCGGCGTACTCATCGATGAAGTCCTGGACCACGTCTTCCTTGAAGCGCTCGGAGAAATCCCAGACGTAGTAAGGAATGCCGAGAACGTCGCAGGCCCGCCACGCATCGCGCGAGTCCTCGATGGTGCAGCAGCCGCGGCTGCCCGTCCGCAGGGTGCCCGGCATCCTGGACAGCGCCAGGTGGACGCCGACGACGTCGTGCCCGGCTTCAACGGCACGTGCTGCGGCAACGGCGGAGTCAACTCCACCGCTCATGGCTGCTAGAACTCGCATGCTGGCTTTCTTTAGGGTTCGGGGGTGCCGGCAAAGGGCGGCTGCCGAAAAACTGGCGGCCGCAGGGATAGCACAATGCCTGACGCACCATTCTATCGCCACGCCGAATCCTCCCCAAAAGACCCTTGACCGCACCGGCCGGTCCTTCTAAAGTCAGGATTAACAGTTTTAGATTTCAACCACGCACCAGCGGGAATCGGGCGGACATGGCTAAAGACCTTGCCAACGCGGGCGGCATCGTGATTGCGGGTGGCGGCCTGGCCGGCGCCACCGCCGCCAGGACACTGCGCGCGGAAGGGTTCACCGGCAGGATCACCATAGTGGGCGCCGAAAGCCATCAACCCTACCTGCGGCCGCCGCTGTCCAAGGAGTACCTCCTGGGCAAAGCGGACGAAGACGCCATCCCGGTGGTGCCCGACGGCTGGTACTCACAGAACGACGTCGGACTCCGCCTGGGTGTCCGGGTCACCGGCATCCGGCCGGACACCAGGACAGTGGAACTGGACGACGGCGGCACCCTGGCATACGGGTCCCTGCTGCTCGCCACCGGCGCGACGCCCCGGACGTTGCGCCTCCCGGGAAGTGATCTGGCGGGTGTGTCGACCTTCCGCACCCTCGATGACAGCCGGCAGTTGCGCGGCAACCTCGCCGTGGGCGGCAAAAACGTGGTGATGATCGGCTCCGGCTGGATCGGCATGGAGCTCGCCGCAGCCGCCGCGACCTACGGCAACAACGTCACCCTCCTCGGGCTGGAAGAGATCCCGCTGGCTGGCGCTATCGGGCCGGACCTTGGACGGTTCTTCCACAGACTCCACGAAGCCAACGGCGTGAGCTTCCGGCTTCCCGCCTCGGCACGCGAACTCACCGGCGCCGGCGGGGCTGTCACCGGCGTGGTCACCGACTCCGGGGACGTGCTCCCGGCGGACATTGTGGTCATCGCCGTGGGCGTGGTTCCCGAGACCGGCCTCGCCCAGGCGGCAGGCCTGGCCCTGGACAACGGGATCCTCACCGACGCCTCGCTGCGGACCAGCGCGCCCGGCATTTTTGCCGCCGGCGACGTCGCCAACGCCCTGCACCCCTTCACAGGCCGGCATCACCGCAGCGAGCACTGGTCCAATGCCCTGAACGGCGGCAAAGTGGCAGCCAAGGCGATGCTCGGCCAGGACGCCGCCCTCAGCACCATTCCGTATTTCTACACAGACCAGTTCGACGTGAGCATGGAATACTCCGGCTTCCCGGCCCTGGCGGCGGGTGCTGAACCCGTGATCCGCGGCTCGCTGGCGGACAAGGAGTTCATCGCGTTCTGGCAGCAGGATTCCAGGGTTGTGGCCGGGATGAGCGTCAACTGGCCACGAAAGCCACAGCCGGGGGCGCAGAAAGTCATCAAGGCGCTCATCTCGGCCAGGATGCAGGTTTCAGCGGAGCGGCTGGCCGACGGCGGGGCGGGACTCGATCAGCTGATGCCGGAGGCAGCCTGACGAGCCACCGTGCCGGCGGTCTGGATCGACGATTCATGTCCGGCCATCCCCGCCTGGCGGGCCCGCTGGTATGCGCCCGGGAGGGCTGCGAGCAAGGCGTCCACGTCCGCGTCGGTTGAGGCATGCCCCAGGGTGAAGCGCTGCGCGCCGCGGGCCGTCGCCTCGTCCAGCCCCATGGCCAGCAGCACGTGGGACGGGCGCGGGACACCGGCTGT
The DNA here is from genome assembly GCA_035692345.1 of Arthrobacter sp. Classification (GTDB taxonomy): domain Bacteria; phylum Actinomycetota; class Actinomycetes; order Actinomycetales; family Micrococcaceae; genus Arthrobacter. Next base: position 6,658 of record DASSIA010000073.1, read on the forward strand.
GCAGGCTGATCCGGTGGAGGATTCCACCCCTGCCAGGTCCAGCAGGAACAGCAGCGAATCGCCTTCGCAGCCAGGGAACGTGAAATGCGCATTGCCGGGCAGCCGCCCCTCCCCCGGGGCGCCGCGGAGCTCCGCTGCGGGCACGCGCTCGAGGACGCCGTCGATCAGCCTGTCGCGCAGGGCCGCGATCCTGGCGGACTCCGCGGCAAGCCGCCCGGTAGCCGCTTCGGCGGCCGCAGCGAAGGCGGCGATGGACGCCGTGTCCAGCGTCCCGGAGCGCACGTCGCGTTCCTGGCCGCCGCCGTGCTGCACCGGAGTCAGCTTGACTGCCCGCCCCAGCAGCAGGGCACCCACCCCCACCGGTCCGCCGATCTTGTGCCCGGAGACCGACATTGCGTCCAGTCCGGACGCCTTGAAATCCACCGCCACCGATCCGAACGCCTGCACGGCGTCCGAATGGACCGGGACCCCCGCGGCATGCGCCAACTCCACAATCCTGTGCACCGGCTGGATGGTGCCCACTTCGTTGTTGGCCCACATGACCGTCACCAGCGCAATGGTCCCGGGCTCCCGGGCGAGTTCGGCGGCGAGGACGTCAAGGTCCACCACTCCCATGCTGTCCACCGGAAGCCACGTGACAGCGGCGCCCTCATGCCGCTCAAGCCATTCCACTGTGTCCAGCACGGCATGATGTTCGACGGCGGAGCACAGGATCCGCCGCCGGGCCGGGTCTTCGCCGGAACGGGACCAGTACAGGCCCTTGACGGCCAGGTTGTCCGACTCAGTACCCCCGGAGGTAAAGATGACCTCGGAGGGATGGGCGCCGGCCGCCGTCGCAATGGCTTCCCTGGCGTCCTCCACGGAGCGACGGGCACGGCGGCC
>DASSIA010000074.1:0-2668 GCA_035692345.1 Arthrobacter sp.
GCGGACCTGACCCAGACCGTGGAATGGATTGCCCGCCGCGACTACACGGTGGAAGAGCGCATGACCATCGACGTCCAGGTCTGGGTCCGCGGCCAGAAGATCTGGCACACCTGGGCCCTGAACGAGGCCGCGATCGAAAAAGCCAACCGTGAACGCATGATCGAAGTGGTGACCGAAGTGGACGAGCGTCCATTGACGTCCTTCGGCTGCGACGGTGTGGTGCTGGCCACCCCCACGGGCTCCACGGCCTACGCGTTCTCCGCCGGCGGACCCGTGGTCTGGCCGGAGGTCGAGGCCCTGGTCATCGTTCCCATCAGCGCCCACGCACTCTTTGCCAAACCCCTGGTGGTCTCGCCGCGGTCCCGGCTGGCCGTGGAAATCCTCACCCGCACCGGCGCCCAGGGCGTGCTCTGGTGCGACGGGCGGCGTTCCGTGGACCTGCCGCCCGGCGCCCGGGTTGAAGTGACCAAGTCCGCCACTCCGGTCCGGCTGGCCAGGACCCACCAGACGCCGTTTTCCGCGCGGCTGGTGCGCAAATTTGAACTCCCCATCCACGGCTGGCGGGGTCCCGTGCCGCAGTCCGACGCCATCCACACGGGGCCCATCCCCATCGTCCGGACGCCAGGGCCAAGGCCGCCGCTCCAGCTTGCCTCCGGTGACCAGCCGGACGACGAAACCGATCCCGCGACCGCAAAGTGAACCATGCTTGAAGAACTGAGAATCCGCGATCTGGGCGTTATCACCGACGCCACCCTGCCGCTGGGCCCCGGGCTGAGCGTCGTTACCGGCGAAACCGGTGCCGGCAAAACGATGGTGGTCACCGCCGTCGGCCTCCTCCTGGGGGCGAGGTCCGACGCCGGCGCGGTCCGGAGCGGTGCGAAGAGCGCCACTGCGGAAGCCGTCCTCAAGCTCGACGCCGGGCATCCGGCGATTGCCCGGGCAATGGAGGCGGGGGCCGACGTGGAGGAGTTCGACGGCGGCGCTGAGCTCATCCTTGCCCGTCGCCTCGGGGCGGACGGGCGCAGCCGGGCCTTCCTGGGCGGGCGGGCCGCCCCCGTGGGCGTCCTCGCCGAAATCGGCGAAACCCTGGTGGTGGTCCACGGCCAGTCTGACCAGATCCGGCTGAAGGGGGCAGCAGCGCAGCGCGGCGCCCTGGACAAATTTGCCGGCGATGCGCTGGCGGGTCCGCTGGCCACCTACCAGGCGCTCTACAGCCATTGGAAGGCCAGCCAGGCGGAGCTGGAAACCCTGCGCAGCGCCGCCCGTGACAGGCTCCGCGAGGCCGGGTCGCTGGAGGCCGCCCTGGCCGAAATCAACAGCGTGGATCCGCAGCCGGGGGAGGACGAGTCCCTGAAAGCGGAGGCCGTCAAACTGGCCAACGTGGAAGAGCTCAGGATTGCGGCTAACACGGCGCATCAGGCGCTCATCGCGGAGGACTACGGCGACGCTGGTGACGCCACCACCCTTGTGGACGTGGCGAAACGGACGCTGGAACACGTGGCCGAGCACGACGCCGAGCTGGGGGCCGCCGCCGCACGGCTGGCCGAAGTGGGCTTCCTGCTCAACGACATTGCCACGGAGTTGGCCAGCTACCAGGCCGGCCTGGACTCGGAGGGGCCGGAACGCCTCGCTGAGATCGAAGACAGGCGGGCGGCCCTGGCCACGCTGGTCCGCAAGTACGCCCCCAGCATTGACGAGGTCCTGGTGTGGGCGGAAAACGCCCGGGTGCGATTCGACGAACTGCAGGACGATTCCACCAGGATCGAGGCCCTGGACGCCGACGTCGCCCGGACCGAAGCGGAGCTGCTGAAGCAGGCAGCCGCCGTCAGCAAGATCCGGGGCAAAGCCGCCAAGGACCTGTCCGGCCGCGTCAGCGCGGAGTTGAAGGCACTGGCCATGGCGGACGCCACGCTGGTGATCACGCTTGAGGCTGCCGGGCAGCTGACCCCGCACGGAGCGGATGAGATCGCATTCCTGCTCCAGCCGCACTCGGGAGCTCCGGCCCGTCCGCTGGGCAAGGGCGCCTCCGGCGGCGAACTGTCCCGCGTCATGCTGGCCATCGAGGTGGTGCTGGCGGCAGTGGATCCGGTGCCCACGTTCGTCTTCGACGAGGTGGACGCCGGCGTCGGCGGGCGGGCCGCCGTCGAAATTGGCCGCCGGCTGGCCATGCTGGCACAGCACGTCCAGGTCCTGGTGGTCACGCACCTGCCGCAGGTGGCCGCTTTCGCGGACCAGCACATCACCGTCACCAAGACGTCCGTCAGAGGGGCCGACGGCGGCACCGCCACCGGGTTCACGTCCAGTGATGTTCGCCTCCTCGACGGCCCGGAGCGGGTGCGGGAGCTCGCCCGGATGCTGGCCGGCCAGGAGGACTCGGAATCTGCGCAGGCGCACGCCCAAGAGCTGCTGGACGACGCGAAACTGCTGCCGCAGCGGGCCTGACGGCGGACACCCCTTGATCCCGGGGCACGCCGCCGTGCACACTGGATCATTTGGGGAGACAGTTCCTGATCCGGGAAAGGCTGAATTGATGATAGGCTCGAATTCCGTGGTGCAGCGATCAAATTCCCGTGTAAATTCCCGGTTCCCGGGCTCGTCCAAGACGACCAAACACATCTTCGTAACCGGTGGTGTGGCGTCCTCGCTCGGTAAGGGACTGACGGCTTCG
>DASSIA010000075.1:0-9638 GCA_035692345.1 Arthrobacter sp.
GCCGCGATCGCGGCGGACGCCCCGTGCGGGAGGGCCAGGAACACAACGTCATGCCCGGAAAGATTCTCCACTGTGGTGTCTTCCAGGATGCGGCTGGCCAGGCCGTGCAAATGCGGCTGCAGTTCGCCGAGGCGCGAGCCGGCATTGCTGTGTGCGGTAATGGCACCAATGGTCACGTCCGGATGCCCTGCCAGGAGGCGCAGGACTTCGCCCCCGGCGTAGCCGCTGGCTCCGGAGACGGCAACAGAAATAGTCATGTCCTGAATCCTACAGCAAAAGTATTCAGTGTGTCCGATATTTATGCACGCTCTTTTTATCGATCCGCACGGCAGCTGGACACGTAGGCGTAGGCTGGATGAAGGGTGATCCTGACCGTGCAGTCCGAGTGTCGGCTGCAGCGTTGCCCGAAACAGTTACGAGGCCCCGCTCCATGACCACCACATTCCCCACGTCAGAGCGCCCTAAATCGCGTGTCCGGCAGCCAAACGCCGTTGTCCTGAGCTATTCGGAGCTGTTGAAGACCGTCAAGGCCGAAGGCCTCCTCGAACGCCGCGTCGGTTTCTACATCACGCTCTTCGCCAGCCTTGTGCTCCTGATGGCCGCCACCTGGTTCGGCTTCGCCCTGATCGGCGACAGCTGGTTCCAGCTCCTCATCGCCGCAGCAGTCGGGGTTCTCTGCACCCAGCTGAGTTTCCTGGCCCACGAGGCCGGGCACCGCCAGATCTTCGCCTCACGCCGGGCCAACGACTGGACCGCCCGCATCCTGGCCACCTCGGTGGCAGGCATGAGCTACTCCTGGTGGGAACAGAAACACGGCGCCCACCACAACCACCCCAACGTCATTTCCAAGGATCCGGACATTGCCACGGGGGCCATCGCCTTCCACCCTGAAGGTGCCGCCACGCGGCAGGGCCGGTTTTCGTTCCTGACCCGCAAACAGGGCTGGTTCTTCTTTCCCCTGCTGTTCCTTGTTGGCCTGGGACTGCAGATCGACTCCGTGCGGTTTGTCTTCCGCCGGGCCAAGGTCACGCACCGCTGGGTAGAGCTTCCCATCCTGATGGTCCGGCTGGGCGCCTTGCCCGCACTGGCCTTCACGTTCCTGCCGCTGGGCATGGCGTTCGCCTTCATCGGCGTGCAGCTTGCCGTCTTCGGTTTCTACATGGGCGCTTCTTTTGCGCCAAACCACAAGGGCATGCCGGTCCTGCCCGCGGACAGCCGAGTGGACTTCTTCAGCCGCCAGGTGCTGACGTCCCGGAACATTTCGGGCGGCCGCTTTATGGACATCCTGCTCGGCGGCCTGAACCGCCAGGCTGAGCACCACCTCTTCCCGGACATGGCACGCCCCCAGCTGGACAAGGCTGCCAGGATCGTCCGTGAGTACTGCGAGAAGCACCAGGTTCCATACACCGAAACCACCCTGCTGCAGTCCTACGGCATCATTGTCCGCTACCTCAACGAGGTGGGACTCGCTGCCGGGCGCCACTTCGAATGCCCCATGGCCACGGTCACCCGGCGGTTCTAGCACACGCCGACAGGAACGGGCGCCCCACTCAGGCCGCCTGGCCCTGTCCCCCGCATGACCCGAAGCGACGGCCGGTTACCGGCCGTCGCTTCGCCGTCGGCAGCAGTGTCCCTAGGATGGAGAGGGAAACCGCTGCGGGAAATCCCCGCCGTGGAGAGGAGACCTTTTTTATGCAGACAATCGTTGCCCGCCAGTCCGGAGGTCCGGAAGTCCTTGAGCTTGCCGAGGTGGAACGTCCGACGCCGGGCCCTGGCCAGCTGCTCATCAAGGTGGCGGCCACGGGCGTCAATTTCATTGAGACCTACCAGCGCGGCGGCATGTACAAAGTTGCTTACCCTTTCACGCCGGGCTCGGAAGCAGCAGGCGTTGTCGAGGCCGTGGGCGATGGCGTTGAGGGCTTTGCCGTGGGCAGCCGGGTTGCAACGGCCGAGGGCCAGGCATGCTACGCAGGCTACACCGTACTGGACGCTGCGAAGGCCCTTCCCGTCCCCGATGGCGTGGACCTCCTCACGGCGGCGGCGCTGCCGCTGCAGGGCATGACCGCACACTACCTGATCAATTCCTCGTTCAAGGTGGAGCCCGGCCACACGGTGCTGGTCCATGCCGGTGCGGGCGGCGTCGGACTGCTGATTACGCAGCTCCTGAAGTCCCGCGGAGCCCGGGTCATCACCACGGTGTCCACCGACGAGAAGGAAGCGCTGTCCAAGGGAGCCGGCGCCGACGTTGTGCTCCGCTACGACGGATTCGCAGACGCAGTCCGGGACCTCACCGACGGTGTCGGCGTCCAGGTGGTGTACGACGGCGTGGGGAAGGATACGTTCGACGGCTCACTTGCCAGCCTGCGCCCCCGCGGCTTCCTCGTCCTGTTCGGGGCAGCCTCCGGGGCGGTGCCGCCGGTGGATCCGCAGCGGCTCAACGCCGGCGGCTCCCTCTCGCTGACGCGGCCGAAGCTCGCGGACTTCCTGGCCAACCCGCAGGAACGGCGGTGGCGCTCCAGCGAGGTCTTCGGGGCTGCGGCCGACGGAAGCCTGAAGGTCCGGATCGGTGCCACCTATCCCCTGGCCGAGGCGCGGCGCGCCCACGAGGACCTCGAAGGCCGGCGCACCACGGGCAAGGTGCTGTTGGTTCCCTGATGGACGCACGCCGCCGGGGTGAACAGGACATGAATCTTCAACGAATCAAAGACACCTTCCGTTCACGTTGTGGAGGCAGAATCCGTCCGTGAGTGAGCATCTGCAGAACGTCGTCGCATCCGGTCCGGACGTTACCTACCGGCCCCAGCTGGCCGGCCTTCCACTGGCTCCGCCCGAACGGACCCTGATGGGCATCCTGGCGGACTCGGCCGCGCGTTTCCCGGAGGCGTCGGCTCTCGACGACGGCCACCGGTCCCTGAGCTACGCGGACCTGATGGCCGCTGTCCGGACAAAGGGACGTGAGCTCCAGGCGGCCGGGCTGGGCGCCGGTGACAGGGTGGGAGTGCGGATTCCGTCCGGGACCAACGGGCTGTACATCTCGATTCTGGCCATCCTGCACATCGGTGCTGCCTACGTGCCCGTGGACGCCGACGATCCTGAGGAACGTGCGCGGCTCGTCTTCGGCGAGGCCGGGGTGGCCGCAGTCCTCACCGGCGGGGACGGGATCATCGCGCCAGGGACACGGACCGCCGGGGATCGCGGGGTGGCCGTCCACCGTGCTGCCGAACCCGGCGATGACGCGTGGGTAATCTTCACTTCCGGCTCCACCGGCACGCCCAAGGGCGTAGCGGTCCAGCACCGCTCCGCCGCGGCCTTCGTTGACGCCGAAGCCAGGATCTTCCTCCGGGACGAACCCCTCGGCCCGCAGGACAGGGTCCTGGCCGGCCTCTCCGTGGCATTCGATGCCTCCTGTGAGGAGATGTGGCTTGCCTGGCGTCACGGCGCCTGCCTGGTGCCCGCGCCGCGTGCCCTGGTCAGGACCGGAACAGACCTCGGACCGTGGCTGATCAGCCACGGCATCACTGCCGTATCCACCGTCCCCACCCTTGCTGCCCTTTGGCCCGCCGAGTCCCTGGAGAGCGTCCGGCTCCTGATCTTCGGCGGCGAGGCCTGCCCGCCCGAGCTCGCCGAGCGGCTAGCCGTCCCCGGCCGGGAAGTCTGGAACACGTACGGACCCACGGAGGCTACCGTAGTGGCCTGCGCGGCTCCGCTGGGCGGTCCCGGTCCGGTGCGGATCGGGCTGCCCCTGGACGGCTGGGACCTCGCCGTCGTGGACGCTGAGGGATTTCCTGTCGGCGAAGGTGACATCGGCGAACTGATCATCGGCGGCGTCGGACTGGCCCGCTACCTTGACCCGGACAAGGACCGGGAGAAGTACGCGCCCATGCCGTCGTTTGGCTGGGAGCGCGCCTACCGTTCCGGCGACCTGGTCCGGTACGAAGCCGCCGGACTGATCTTTATGGGCCGCGCCGACGAACAGGTCAAACTCGGTGGACGCCGGATCGAACTGGGCGAAATCGACGCTGCCCTGCAGTCCCTCCCCCACGTGGCCGGCGCTGCGGCGGCCGTGCGCACCACGGCTGCCGGCAACCAGATCCTCGTTGGCTACCTGGCGGCCGCAGATGCTGACCTGGACCTGGTGGCAGCCCGCGGACTCCTGGCGGCAAGCCTGCCCGCACCGCTCATTCCGCTGCTGACCGTCGTCGACTCCCTGCCCACCAAAACCAGCGGCAAGGTGGACCGGCACGCGCTGCCCTGGCCGCTCACCGGGTCCGGTGCGGCGCAAGCTGATGCCGCCCCTTTGAATCTGCCCGAAGATGCCGCCTGGGTTGCCGAACAGTGGGCTGCCATCCTCGGCAGCCCGGTGACAAGCCTCGACGCCGACTTCTTCGCCTACGGCGGCGGTTCCCTGTCGGCGGCACAGCTGGTCTCCGCCCTCCGGGTGCGCTACCGGACCATCACGGTCGCCGACATTTATGCCACGCCCCGGATCGGGGCCTTGATTGACGCGGCCCGCCAATCCCTTCCGGACGGAGTAGCCGCCGGCCCGGCGCCTGTCAGGACAGTGCGCCCCACCGCCTTCAAGTCCCAGGTCTTCCAGACGCTGATGGGCATCCCCCTGCACATCCTGGTGGGGATGCGCTGGCTGACGTACCTGATGGCGGCAAACAACCTCCTGTCCGCACTGGCGGGCTTCAGCGCCGCTCCCACGGTGTCCTGGTGGTGGGTGGCCGCATCCTGGCTGGTCTTCGTCTCACCCGCCGGCCGGATGCTCATTTCCGTGGCCGCTGCCCGGTTCCTGCTGCGGAAGGTTGGGCCGGGAACATACCCCCGCTCGGGGCGGGTACACCTCCGTCTCTGGCTGGCCGAACAGATCCAGGACCTGGCCGGCGCCATCAGCCTCGCCAGCGCACCGTGGGTGCCGTACTACGCCCGGGCCCTGGGCGCCAGGATCGGCAACAACGTCCAATTGCACTCGCTGCCGCCGGTCACCGGGCTGCTTTCCCTCGGGAGCGGCTCCAACGTGGAACCTGAAGTGGATCTTTCCGGCTGGTGGATCGATGGGGACGTGGTCCACATCGGTGCCATCCACATCGGCGCCGGCGCCAGCGTCGGTGCCCGCAGCACCCTGATGCCCGGGGCGTCCATTGGTGCCGGAGCCCAGGTGGAGCCCGGCTCGGCCGTACTCGGCAAGGTGAAAGCAGGCCACCACGTTGCCGGTTCCCCGGCGGAGCGCCGGGGCAAGGCCAAACATTCACTGCCGGACACTCCAGCGGAACACCGGCTGATCGGCAGGCTCTGGTTCGCCGGATTCGCCCTCGCCTCCGCAGCGCTGGCACTCATCCCCTATATCTCCGCCGCAGCGGCGGCATGGGTGGTTTTCGGTTTCATCCGGGGCAGCCAATCGCTCTCGGCCGCCGTGCCGCAACTCCTCCTCGCCCTTGCCCCGGCGGCGCTTGTCTGGTTCCTGGTCAACCTGCTGCTCATCCTGGCCACCACCCGGCTGCTTGGCATCGGCCTGGCCGAAGGGTACTACCGGGTCCGCAGCCGGATCGGCTGGCAGGTCTGGGCCACGGAGCGTGTGCTGGACCTGGCCCGCGACCTGCTCTTCCCGATCTATGCCAGCCTCTTCACTCCGGTCTGGCTTCGGCTGCTCGGCGCCAGGATCGGCAAAAACGTCGAGGCATCCACCGTCCTGCTCATCCCCAAGATGACCACCGTGGGTGAAGGCGCCTTCCTGGCCGACGACACCATGGTGGCGTCCTACGAGCTCGACGGCGGGTGGCTGCGGATTGCGCCCGCAAAGATCGGCAAACGCTCGTTCCTGGGCAACTCCGGCATGACCGCTGCCGGCCGGAACGTCCCCAAGAACTCACTCGTCGCCGTCCTCTCGGCCACACCGGCCAAGGCCAAATCCGGGACGTCGTGGCTGGGCAGCCCGCCCGTGCGGCTCCGGCGCACCGCCATCGCCTCCGACGACACCCGTACCTACCAGCCGCCGCTGCGGCTCAAGTTTGCCCGCAGCCTCTGGGAACTTGGCCGTTTTGTGCCCGTCATGACGACGGTCCTGATCGCTGCCGGCGTACTGCTGGCTTTTGACTGGCTGGCCACCACCTATAACTACGGGATTGCTGCCGTCCTGGGCGGCGTGGTGATGCTGTTGGCCGGCGCCGTGGCCGCGGGCAGCGCCGTCGTCGCAAAATGGGTCCTGGTGGGGCGGATCCGCACGGGTGAGCACCCACTGTGGAGTTCTTTCATCTGGCGCAACGAGGTGGTGGATACGTTTATCGAAATGGTCAGCGCCCCGTGGTTCGCGCGGGCAGCCACCGGGACGCCGGCGCTGGTCTGGTGGCTCCGGTCACTCGGAGCAAAAATCGGCCGTGGCACCTGGTGCGAAAGCTATTGGCTCCCCGAAGCGGACCTGGTAACCCTCGGGCGGAATTCCACCGTCAACCGTGGCTGCGTCGTCCAAACGCACCTCTTCCATGACCGGGTGATGAGCCTGGACACTGTTACCCTCGAAGACGGAGCAACCATGGGCCCGCACGGCGTTATCCTCCCGCAGGCGAGCATCGGCAGCGGTGGAACGGTTGGACCCGCGTCGCTTGTCATGAGAGGCGAATCGGTTCCTGCCGGGACGTACTGGATGGGCAACCCGGTGAGCCCCTGGAGCGGCCCGGCGTCGTCCGCTCCCACACCAGGCTGACCCGGCGCACACGCTGTCCCGCCGCCCTACGCTGATCGGAAAGACCGAATTATGAGTTCCCCCGCACCGAGCCCCACGGCCGCGAATACCGGCCCTGCCCGCACCTCGGAGCAAAGTGCATCTGCGCCTGACCCCTATATGCCCGGCCATGGCACACATGCCTACCGCGTCAGCCGCTACGAGCTGGACCTTGACTACAAGCTCAGCAGCAACCGCCTGAGCGGGCGTGCCGTCCTGCACGCGCTGACGCAATACCCGACGGCGGCGCTGGTGCTGGACCTGACCGGGCTCCGGGCCACCAAGATCCAGCTCAACGGGCGCCGCGTCCGCAAGTTCAGCCAGCGCGGGGAGCAGCTGGTTATTGTGCCCGAAACCGCGCTGACCGCGGGCGAGGATTTCATCCTGGACATCCGTTACGAAGGCAGCCCGGCTCCCCGGCGCGGGCTCTGGGGCGAGGTGGGCTGGGAGGAGCTCACGGACGGCGTCCTCGTGGCCGGCCAGCCCAACGGCGCTGCGTCCTGGTTCCCCTGCAACGACCACCCCGGTGACAAGGCCAGCTACCGCATCAGTGTCACCACCGACGCCAATTACCGGGCCGTCTGCAACGGCACGCTGGTCTCCCACACCAGCAGGGCAAGCCGCGAGACCTGGGTCTACGAGCAGGCGGAGCCCATGGCCACCTACCTTGCCACGGTGCAGATCGGCCGGTATGAGCTCCTCGCCCTGACTCCCTTCCCCGTGGACGGACAGGTTCCGCAGTTCGCCGCCGTTCCGGCGCTCCTGGCCGACGCGGCCCGCGAAGGCCTGGCCAGGCAGCCGGAGATGATGCGCACGTTTGCTGCCTGCTTCGGGCCATACCCCTTCACGGAATATTCCGTGGTGGTGACCGAAGACGAGCTGGAAATACCACTTGAGGCGCAGACGCTCTCCATTCTGGGCCGGAACCACCTGACGCTGGAGTGGGACTCCCAGCGGCTTATCGCCCACGAGCTCGCGCACCAATGGTTCGGGAATTCCCTCACCACTGCCTCCTGGGCGGACATCTGGCTGCACGAGGGCTTTGCCTGCTACGCGGAGTGGATCTGGTCCGAGGAAGCGGGTGTCCTTCCGATAGCGGACCGGGCCGCCGCCGCGTGGCGGAAGCTGGCAGCGGGCAGCCAGGACATCATCGTGGGCGACCCCGGGCCGGAACTGATGTTTGATGACCGCGTCTACAAGCGCGGAGCCCTGGCTCTCCACGCCCTGCGGATGCGGTGCGGCGACCTCGCATTTTTTGCGCTGCTGCACGACTGGACGGCTGCCCACCGGCACGGTTCGGTGTCCACAGCGGCATTTATCCTCGCCGCCGACCGGGCCACCGGCCTGGACACTGAGGCATTGCTGCACCCGTGGCTCCATGAGGCTGCCGTTCCGCCGCTGCCGGTCAGCGAGCAGGCAGCCAGCTAGCCGCCAGGACTGGAAACCGCGACGGCGGCGCGAAAGTTGAGCGGGAGGCCCGCCTCCCCCGCGGCCAGGTCGCGGATTTCCGGGCGGTGCAGAACATCGAGGGCGTCAGGGGCGGTCGCCAGTCCGTCGCCGGTCATCTTGAGCCAGGCTTCCTTGCGCGCCCACAGCCGTCCCCGTTCGGTAAGCAAAGCCGGCCCGGTCAGCCCGGCCAGGGCCGCACGCTCCGCCGGAGCCAGGGCGACGCCGTCGAACCCTTCAAAGCCCATCCCGGACGCGTCCGCCAGGTCCACGCCGATGGTAAGTCCTGCCGGCGGATCCACCACGGCACCCAGAAGGACCCAGCCGGAAGTCCGGGACAGGCTCAGGGCCAGCGGCACCGGAACTCCGCCGAGCGTGTAGCCGGGCCTGCCGTGCGATAACCCGGGGCCGGCGCCGCACCGGGGACAGCTGAAGTGTGTGGTGAGGTCCGACGCCGGGACGTCCAGCAGGTCTGCTGCGAACGTTCGCAGGGCACGCCGGCCAGCCACAAAAACGGACCGTGGGCCGGGAGCCATGGCATCAGCCCGGGCCAGCTCTGCAGGCCCCAGCACGACTGGCTGGCCGCCCGCCGTCGGGTCCTGCCCTCCCGCATCACCGGGAGGGCAGGAACGCAGGACGGGCACTCGCGCCACCAGCCCTGCCATCCGGATCTGCGCCTAGCGCTGGACGGCGCCGAAGCGCTCGGCGGCGAGGGCCACAGCGCTTTCGCGCGCTGCGGATGCCTCATCGGCCGTCAGCGTGCGGTCCGTTGCCCGGAAACGCAAACCGAAGGCCAGCGATTTCTTGCCTTCCTCGATGCCTTTGCCGGCGTAGACGTCGAACAGTGCCACGTCCTCCAGCAGCTCGCCGGCACCTTCGCGCAGCGCCCCGAGGACCTGGTCCGCAGGGATGTCCTTCGGCACAACGAGCGCAACGTCCTGGGTGGCCACCGGGAACGTGGAGATGTGGCGGGCCACAATCACATCCGCGGCTGCCTCGAACAGGGCGTCGGCGTTGAACTCGAGCGCCACCGAACGGGCCGGCATGTCGTGCGCGGCCAGGAGCTTCGGGTGCAGTTCGCCGGCGTAGCCCACCACCTCACCGGTCCGCAGCGAGAGCTGCGCGGCACGGCCCGGGTGGAACGCCTGGTGCGCACCCTGGCTGACCACAACCTCCACACCCAGGACGTCCCCGGCGACCCGGGCGATGTCCAGCGCGTCCGACCAGTCCCACAGGCGCGGCGTGTGGCCGGCAGCGGCCGGTGAATCGTGGCCCGTGAGGACAGCCGCGACGTGCAGCGGCTGGTCCGGAACGCCGTCGTACAGCGCATCCAGGACCTCGTCGGCGGGCTTCACGCCCAGCGGCGGGATGGACGGTGTTCCCATGGTGTCGCCGGGCAGGAAGACGAGGCCTGCCTCAAAGAGTGCCAGGTCGCGGAAGCCGCGGGAGTGGTTCCGCTTGGCCACCTCGA
>DASSIA010000076.1:0-17001 GCA_035692345.1 Arthrobacter sp.
GTGATTTCGGAGATGCACATGGTGGATGTAGCCATCTGCTACGGCATGACCGAGACCTCGCCGGTGTCCACCATGACCCGGAACGGGGACACCCTGCAGCAGCGCACCGGGACCGTAGGCCGCACCATGCCCCACTTGGAAAGCCAGATCGTGGATCCGGGCACCGGCGAGGTGCTGGAGCGGGGCCGGATCGGCGAGCTGTGCACCCGCGGATACGCCGTGATGGCAGGGTACTGGGACCAGCCGGACAAGACCGCCGAAGCCATCGACGCCGACGGCTGGATGCACACCGGCGACCTCGCCCGCATGGACGAGGACGGCTACGTGGTGATCGAAGGCCGGATCAAGGACATGGTGATCCGCGGCGGCGAAAACATCTACCCGCGCGAGATCGAGGAGTTCCTGTACAGCCATCCGTCCATCCAGGACGTGCAGGTGATCGGGGTGCCCGATGCCAAGTACGGCGAGGAACTGATGGCCTGCATCATCCTCAAGCCCGGCGCTGATCCGCTGGACGCTGCTTCACTTGCGGACTTCTGCCGGGGGAAGCTCGCGCACTACAAGATCCCGCGCTATGTGGACGTCCGCGAAAGCTTCCCCATGACGGTCTCCGGCAAGATCCGCAAGGTGGAGATGCGCCAGGAGGCCGTGGCCCGGCTGGGGCTCTGACCCGCCCCCACTTAAAGCAACGCGGGGTCACTTTTCGCCCGATAATCCGAGGTTATCGGGCGAAAAGTGACCCCGCGTTGTCAGGGTGGGAGGGGGCTGTGGATAACTTAAACGCCGTTCCTTCGGACGGTGCACACTTGGTGCCATGGTTACCGCGAAGCCGCTCCCCGAGGATCTCGCCAAACGGCCTTTCACGGTCTACCAGGCGCGGGCGCTGGGAGTTGCGCCCAACCGTTTGCGGGCCAAGGACCTGGTTGGCGCGGGCCGCCTGATCCTGACGCACGCCGGCTCTGAGCCTTCCATGCTGGAGCGGGCGCGGGTGCTGTGTCACGCCACCCCCGGAGCCTGGGTTTCGCATGCGACGGCGGCGGAGCTGACTGGTCTGGGGCTGCCGCCGTGGCTGGGACACGAGGAAACAGTCCACCTCAGCAAACCCCACGGACTTCCCCGCGTCCGCCGTGCCGGGGTCACCGGCCACCGGGTGCACGTCATTCCGGGGGAAGTAACGGAGATCGACGGGATACCTGTGTCCGTGCCGCCGCGAACGTGGCTGGACCTGGCCCACCAGCTGCCGCTGCGCTACCTCATCGCCCAGGGTGATCAGCTGATCCGGGTCCCGCGGCCTGGCCTTGAAGGCAGGTCCGAACCATACGCCTCCAAGGAGGGCCTACGGCTGCTTATCCGGCAGCATCCGAACATGAAGGGGGTGGAGAAAGCCCGGCTTGCCCTGGAGGAAATGCGTATCGGCGCGGACTCGTTTCCGGAGACCTTCCTGCGGCTGGCCATGTTGGATGCTCGACTGCCGGAGCCGGAATTGCAGCTTCGCCTTGATCCCGCTGACCCGTGGTCGCCGTCCGCGGACCTCGGGTACCGGCGTCTGCGGATCGCCATCCAGTACGACGGCGCCCCTCACCTCTCGCGCGACCAGCAGTCGCGCGACAACCGCCGCGACGAGGCATTTATTAACGCCGGCTGGTCCTATTTCAAGTTCAACGCCATCGATCTTGCCGAGGACTTCGCGGAAGCCATCGACCGGATCAAACGTGCCAGGCTCCGTGCACTCTGAACCAGGCAACGCGGGGTCACTTACCGCCGATGTTGGAGCTTCGGATGGGCCTTAAGTGACCCCGCGTTGCATTTTTTTGGTCAGTGCCCGCGGTGGTCCTGGATGGTCATCCGCGGCCCGAACGTGGGTTTGCGGAAGCCACTCAGCCCGATCATCCGGACAACCCGCTGGCGCTGCCCCGCCCACGGCTCAAGCAAGGCCAACATGCCGGCGTCGTCCGTCCGGCGGCCGGTCAGCGCGGCGCCCACGTACGCCGCGAGGTGGTAGTCGCCCACCGCGATGGAGTCCGGGCAGCCGTGGGTCCGCTGCACCACCTCGGCCGCGGTCCACACCCCGATGCCGGGAATGACCTGCATCTTGGCTGCCGCTTCCGCGGCCGGCAGGGTGGCCAGCCGTTCAAGCGCGACGGCGGATCGCAGGGCCCGCATGACGGTCGCCGAACGCTGGGGTCCCACTCCGGCCTGGTGCCATTCCCAGGAGGGGATGCGCAGCCACTGGTCCGGGGTGGGCTGGAGGCGGAGCCCTTCCGGCGCGGCGGTCCCGGCCGCCGGGGCGGGTGAGCCGAACCGGTACATCAGGTAGCGGTAGCCGCGGCGGGCCTCGATGACGGTGACCTTCTGCTCAAGGATGGTGGGCACGAGGCAGTCAACCACCCGCCCGGTGGAGGGCAGGCGGAGAGCGAGGTTCCGGCGTCGGGCGTCACGGACCATCCGGGGGAGCGTGGCATGGAAAGCCGGTTCGTCGAACGCCGACCAATCGTCCCCGGCGCCCAGGAGCCGGGGCACCCCGGCGAGCCCGGCGGCGGAACCTGGACCCCAGGCCTGGGCATCAACAGCCCCGTCCGCTCCTGGACCCGCAGCAGCGGTGAGGCGCAGCGTGACCGGGCCGTCCGGCGTCGTAAATGCCGTCCAGAGCCCGTCCGGCCGCAGCGAAAACGACGGATCTCCAGTACCCCGCAGGAGGGTGCCCAGCGTCTGGTGCAGGCTGTACGGACCCTCCGGATGCCACCGCAGCGACGCATCCGCGGCGGCGGCAAGCCGGGCGGGTGCGTCAGCGATGGTCATGGGAATATCGTCCCATGCCGGGCTGACACATTGGCGTCCGGAGCCATCAACGGTGCCCTTTTCCGCGCGCGGGCGGCCTGAAACCCCCGGAACCCGCCCGCCGGCGAGGCACCCTCAGCAGAATGAGCCGCCGGGACTAATCCGCCCCGAAACGGCCCCTGGCTTCCACTGGAATCAAGGGTTTTTCGGCGCGGATCCTGAGCTCCTGCACGGCCCACGTGTTGCCGTCCGGGTCGCTGAAACCGAAGAACGTACCGCCGTCGCGCTCGTCGAAGACCGTGATTTCGCTGGCCTCGACGCCGCGGCTGAGCAGTTCTTCGCGGGCAGCCCGCGCATCAGCGACCACAAGCTGCAGTCCCCGCATGGAACCGGGCGCCATCTCCCTTTGTGCGGGCAGGTCACCGATGACGATCGAGCATCCGGAGCCCGGGGGAGTCAGTTGCGCCACGTGCATGTGCTCGTTGGTGGTGTTGTGGTCAAGGTCGAAGCCCACCTTGTCGCGGTAGAACCCGATGGCACGGTCAATGTCGCTCACAGGGAGCACAACCACTTCGAGGGTCCAATCCATGGTGCAAGTCCTTCCAGGGGAAATGTCACTGCCAGCTTGCCCGCCCGGCGGTCTTTTGGCCAGACCCCAACCCGGTGCCGGACCCCCACGGCGGCAGCCTGTAACTTTGTACCTATGAAGTACGCGCAGTCCGTCCTGGACCTCATCGGAAACACGCCGCTCATCAAACTCAACCACGTGACGGAAGGCATCAAAGCCACTGTCCTGGTCAAGCTGGAATACATCAATCCGGGCGGCTCCATTAAGGACCGTATCGCGGTGAAGATGATCGAAGAGGCCGAACGGACCGGCAAGCTGCTGCCCGGCGGCACCATCATTGAGCCGACGTCCGGCAACACCGGTGTAGGGCTGGCTCTGGTGGCCCAGCAGAAGGGCTACAAGTGCATCTTCGTGGTCCCGGACAAGGTGGGCGAGGACAAGCGCGCCGTTCTTCAGGCTTATGGCGCCGAAGTAGTAGTCACGCCCACGTCCGTGGCGCCCGACAGCCCGCAGAGCTACTACAGCGTCTCGGACCGGCTCGTCACCGAGATCCCCGGCGCCTACAAGCCGGACCAGTTCTCCAACCCGGCCGCCCCGGGCAGCCACTACGAGACCACGGGCCCGGAGATCTGGCGTGACACGGACGGCCGGGTGACGCACTGCGTGATCGGCGCCGGCACCGGCGGCACCATCACCGGCACCGGCCGGTACCTCAAGGAGGTCTCGGCGGACCGTGCGGAGGCCGACGGCGGCCGGGTCAGGATCGTCGGGGCGGACCCCGCTGGTTCGGTCTACTCCGGCGGCACCGGGCGCCCGTACTTCGTGGAGGGCGTCGGCGAGGACATGTGGCCGGAGAACTATGACAAGTCCGTCCCGGACGAGGTCATTGCCGTCACGGACGCCGATTCCTTCGCCATGACCCGGCGCCTGGCCCGGGAGGAAGGCCTGCTGGTGGGCGGCTCCTCCGGCATGGCGGTGGTGGCGGCACTGCAGACCGCCCGCGACCTCCCCGAAAGCGCAGTGGTGGTGGTCATCCTGCCCGACTCCGGCCGCGGCTACCTGGCCAAGATCTTCAACGACCAGTGGATGCGTTCGTACGGCTTCCTCTCCGGCGGCGAGGAAGCGTCCGTGGGCGAGGTCATCAAGACCAAGAACGGCGAGCTGCCGGACCTGGTGCACATCCATCCGAACGAGACCGTCCGTGACGTCATCAACATCATGAACGAGTTCGGCGTCAGCCACATCCCGGTCCTCTCGCAGGAACCGCCGGTGGTGATGGGCGAGGTCCTCGGTGCTGTGGATGAGCGCACCCTGACCTCTAAGCTGTTCCGCGGCGAAGCCAAGCTGACGGACAAGATCTCAGAACACATGGGGCCCAGGCTGCCGGTCATCGGCTCGCTGGAAACCATCTCGGCAGCCCGCCAGTTGCTCTCCGACGTGGACACCGTGATGGTGACGTTCGTCGGCGCCCCAGTGGGCATCCTCACCCGCCACGACCTCCTCGCCTACCTCAGCCACTAATCCTCCGGTGGTTGAGCCGTAACCTCGGTGGTTGAGCCTGTCGAAACCTAGATCTCGACAAGCTCGATCACCGGTGACAGGCTCGATCACCGCATGAAAGGACCTTCCATGTCTGCAGAAAACCAGGGTTTCAACACACGCGCCGTCCATGCCGGCCAGGCCTTCGAGCCCCGCACCGGAGCCGTGGTCCCGCCGGTGCACTTCAGCTCCACTTACGCCCAGGACGGCATTGGCGGGCTCCGCGACGGCTACGAGTACGGCCGCGGCACCAACCCCACCCGTGACGCCCTGCAGGAGCAGCTCGCGGCCCTCGAGGGCGGAACCCACGCGTACTCCTTCAGCTCCGGCCTGGCAGCTGAAGACTCCCTGATCCGGGCGCTGACCCGGCCGGGCGACCACATTGTGCTCGGCAACGACGCCTACGGCGGCACCTACCGGCTCATCGCCCGCGTGCTCGGCGACTGGGGGATCGGCAACACCCCCGTGGACATGGCGGACCTGGACGCGGTGCGCAAGGCCGTGGCCGCGAACAAGACCCGCTTCGTCTGGGTGGAGACCCCCTCCAACCCGCTGATGAAGATCACCGACATCGAGGCGCTCGCCGCGGTGGCGCACGACGCCGGGGCCCTCCTCGTGGTGGACAACACCTTCGCGTCGCCCTACCTGCAGAACCCGCTCGCCCTGGGTGCCGACGTCGTGGTCCACTCCACCACCAAGTACATCGGCGGGCACTCCGACGTGGTGGGCGGCGCCATTGTGGTCAAGGACGCCGAACTCGCCGAGAAGATCGGCTTTGTCCAGTTCGCGGTGGGTGCCGTGTCCGGCCCGATGGACGCGTTCCTGACCACCCGCGGCCTGAAGACACTCGGCGTGCGCATGGACCGGCACAGCGAGAACGGCCAGGCCGTGGCCGAATGGCTGCTCGCGCGCCCCGAGGTGGAGGCCGTGTTGTACCCGGGCCTGCCCTCCCACCCCGGACACGAGCTCGCCAAGAAGCAGATGAGGAAGTTCGGCGGCATGGTGTCCGTCCAGTTCAAGGGCGGCGAGGCGGCCGCCCGCACGGTTGCGGAAAACACCTCGGTGTTCACGTTGGCTGAGTCCCTGGGCGGCATCGAGTCGCTGATGAACTACCCGTCGGAGATGACCCACGCGTCCGTCAAGGGCACGGAGCTGGCGGTTCCCGTCAACCTGATCCGGCTCTCCTGCGGCATCGAGGACGTGGAAGACCTCATCGCGGACCTGGAGCACGCCTTCACCTTTCTGAAGTAGCACGCGAGATGGCACTTCACCCCGATCCCGAAGCGAAATACCCCCGCGACGTGCCATCTCGCGGCAGCCGGAAGGAACGTGCATGAAACGCCTGCACCCCGCCTGGATCGTCGCCGCCGTGGCCTTCCTGGCCCTTGTGGGAGCCGCCGGATTCCGGGCCGCGCCGGGTGTGCTTATGGTGCCGCTGCAGCAGGAGTTCGGCTGGTCAACCACGGTTTTGTCCGGAGCCGTCAGCATCAACCTGGTCCTGTTTGGCCTGACCGCACCGTTCGCGGCGGCCCTGATGGAACGGTTCGGCATCCGGGCCGTCACCGCCACGGCCCTGGTGCTGATCGGTGCAGGCAGCGCACTCACGGTCCTGGTTACCCAGTCGTGGCAGATACTCCTGACCTGGGGGCTGCTGATCGGTCTCGGCACGGGCTCCATGGCGCTCGTGTTTGCCGCCACCATCGCCAACACCTGGTTCGCCAAGAGCCGTGGGCTGGTGATCGGCATCCTGACCGCCGGCAGTGCCGCCGGCCAGCTGGTCTTCCTGCCCTTCATCGCAATGCTGGCCCAGGATCCGGGCTGGCGGCAGGCGTCCCTGCTGATCGCCGCCGGCGCCCTGGCGGTGGTTCCGCTGGTGCTGAAGTTCCTCAAGAACTCACCGGCCGACGTCGGCGTCCTGCCTTACGGCGAAACGGCACCTGAGGAGGAACCGGCTGCGTTGTCGGCGGAACCTGCGCCGGAAGCCGGACGGGAAAACGGACGGAGCAGCAACGCCGCGGTGCGCGCCCTTCAGGTGCTCAAGCGCGCCAGCAAAGTGCGGACGTTCTGGGCGCTGGTGGCGGGCTTCGCGATCTGCGGCGCCACGACGAACGGGCTGATCGGCACCCACTTTATCCCGTCCGCCCACGACCACGGCATGCCCGAAACCACGGCGGCCGGGCTGCTCGCCGTCGTCGGGATCTTTGACATCCTGGGCACCATTGCCTCCGGCTGGCTGACCGACCGGTACAACCCCAAAATCCTGCTGGCCGTGTACTACCAGTTCCGGGGGATCGGCCTGCTCGTGCTGCCACTGCTCCTGAGCGCCACCGTCCAGCCGAGCATGATCGTATTTGTGGTGATCTACGGCCTGGACTGGGTGGCAACGGTGCCACCCACCGCGGCAATCTGCCGGAAGACGTTCGGCGCGGACGGCAGTGTGGTGTTCGGCTGGGTGTTCGCGGCCCACCAGCTGGGCGCGGCGGCGGCTGCCCTCGGGGCCGGTGCCATCCGCGACGCCACCGGCCAGTACACCTACGCCTGGTTCGGTGCGGCGGCCATGTGCACCATCGCCGCCGTGATCAGCGCGACCATCCGCAAGGGCGCTCCCGCCAGGGAACCCGTCCCGGCAGGGGCTGCGTAACGGAACGCGTCGGGATGGCATTTCGCGGCAGTTGCGGCGCTAAGCACTGCCGTGCAATGCCATCCCGGCTGCGCTAGCCGGCCGTCCCGATGCGCAGCGTCAGCGTGCGGGCCTCCGGACGCAGCGCAAAGTCCGGCCAGACGTCCGGGCCGCAGGCCCGCGAACCCAGACCGTGCTGGCCGGCGTCCAGGTAGAGGTAGCTCTGCTCACTCGGCGGCAACTCGTGCGGATGGGCCGCGTTGCTGACCTCCTGCGCGGTGTGCCGGGCCAAGGTGAATCCGGGCCGGCGCCCGCGGCCGTCCGGCACGGTGTCGATCCTCAGCCACGGTGCGCCCGCGTTGTCCAGCGCGAGTGACCGCACGGCACTGCGGTGCCCGCTCTCCTGCGGCTTCGCGTACGTCACCGTCAGGTCCTCGATTGCTGCCCGATACCGCCCGATCAGTGCAGCGTGCATGCTGTCCGGATAGGATTCCCCGGGCCCGGTACCGAACCACGAGGCACCGTCCACGGAGCCTGGCATATCGAACCGGACCCCCATGCGTGGCCAGATCATGTCCCAGCCTGCACTGGGAACAATGTCCAGGCGCAGCCACAGCTCCCCGTCCGTGAGCTGCCACAGCTCGTCGACGGTGACGGAGAGTGCGCTGTCTGCCGGCGCATACCGGGTGCGGACCGCCACACCTTCGGCGGTATCCCAGACGCCTTCCACGCGGGCCGTCAAACGGTCCAGGCCGGCTTTGCGCCAGACTGCGGCGGACGTCGGGGCGGGAACGCCGTTGCCGTCGTTCAGCCACGGGTCGGCAAGATCGTAACTGCCGCGGCCGGCTCCGCCGTCGTTATCCGTCGGTGCCCGCCAGAGCTCCAAACGGGGACCGGCCACGGACAAGCCGGCCAGGGACACCAGCCGGCCCTCCTCGAAAACCGCCGGCCCCAGGGTCACGGTGCCGGCACCCGGGGTGCCGGTCCCTGCGGAGCCCGTCCGGCCTGCGGACGTCAACGGGCGCGGCGCCTGGACCGGTGCCGCCTGGGCCGTGAGATCCAGTTGGGCGGCTGAAATCACGTGCCCGGCCGGAGCCCAGCCGGTGTCCGCGCGGAGGACAGCTGACACCGTGAGCCAGTGCTCGCCGGGTCCTGGAACGTCAAACTCCGGGAGCTCCAGGGTGACAGATTCGCCTGCGGCGAGCGCGCCGCCGGAGCTGCCGGGCACGTCCAGTTCACCCGAACCGCTGCGGACGCCGTCCACCTCAGTCCGCCACTGGAGCACGACGTCGGACGCATCCGCCGAGTGCCGCAGATTGGCCACTGTGAGGAATCGCCGTGCACCGCCGTCGGCCGCTGTTCCGGCCGGCACTTCGGTGCCGAACCGCAAACGGATCGGCGCCACGATCTGCTTGTATTCGAACAACCCGGGACTCGGCGTCGAATCGGAAAGGACCATCCCGTCCATCACGAAGTTGCCCTCGTGGATGACCTCGTTGAAATCGCCGCCGTAGGCGAAGAACTCGGTTCCGTCCTCGGTGTGCGTGCGGATCCCGTGGTCCCGCCATTCCCAGACGAAGCCGCCGTGCAGCCGCGGGTAGCGGTCAACGAGGTCCTCATATTGGTCGATGGCACCCGGGCCGTTGCCCATCGCGTGAACGTACTCGCACAGGATGAACGGTTTGGTCCGCTGGCGGGCCGACTCGGCAGCGGAACAGCCCAGCAGCACCGAGTCGGAGTCGTCCCGGCCGATCGCCTCGGTCTCGGGGACGGAGGAGTACATCCGCGAGTAGACGTCCGTGTAGGCGCCGCTGTAATCGCCCTCATAGTGCACGGGACGCCCGGTGTCACGGGCATGGGCCCAGGCCGCCATGACGGCGAGGTTGGAGCCCGTGCCCGCCTCGTTGCCCAGCGACCACATCACGATGCTCGGGTGGTTTTTATCGCGTTCGATGGTCCGCTCGATGCGGTCCACGAAGGCCTCCCGCCAGGTGGGGTCGTCGCTGGGATTGCCGACCCATTTCTGGGCATGGAATCCGTGGGTTTCCAGGTCGCATTCCAGAATCACCCAGAATCCCATTTCGTCGGCAAGGTCCAGCAGCCGGGGGTGCGGGGGATAGTGGCTGGTGCGGATCGCGTTGACGTTGAACCGCTTCATAAGGGCGAGGTCGGCCCGGGCAAATTCCTCGTCGAACACCCGTCCCCGGTCCGGGTGGGTTTCATGCCGGTTCATGCCGTGGAACACCACGCGCCGGCCGTTCACCAGGAAGCGGTCTCCCACGATTTCCACCGTGCGGAAGCCGAGCCGGAAGGAGAGTGTCTCTGCCGCGCTGGCCACGGTGGCGTCATACAGCCGCGGGATCTCGGCAGACCACGGTTCGACGGCGTCGATCGCCACCGGTCCAACGTCCGCTGCGGATTCCCAGGTGACAGCGACGCCCAGCTCCGGAACGGAGAGCGTCACCGGGAAGGCGTCACTGGTGGCGGTGATCTCGGGGTCAATGGCGCCGGCGCCCGAGTCGCCGGCGCCGCTGAAGGAGGTGCGCAGCCAGGCGTCCTCGATCCCGCCGGCAGGCCGTGCCTGGACCGTCACGTCCCGGAAGATACCGGGCAGCCACCACTGGTCCTGGTCCTCAAGGTAGCTTGACGCCGACCACTGGTGCACGCGCACGGCCAGCAGGTTCTTTCCCGGGCGCACCGCATCGGTGATGTCGAACTCCTGAGCCAGCCGGCTCCCGACGCCGACGCCGATCAGCACACCGTTGACCCATACCTTGTACCGTGACTCGACGCCGTCGAACCGGAGCAGGATCCGTTCGGCATCGGTCCATGCCGCCGGCAGGTCAAAGGGGCGCCGGTAGTCGCCGGTGGGGTTCTCGTCCGGGACGTTGGGTGCGTCGGTGGGGAAGGGGAAGCGGACGTTTGTGTAGATGGGCCGCCCGTAGCGCCCGTCGCCTTCGAGGACCCAGTGGGCCGGGACAGGGATCTCGTCCCACGAGGAGTCGTCATAGGTCTCCTCGGCGATGCCCTCCACAGCTTCGCCGGCCGGCAGGACGCCGCGGCCCCCGGGGGTTCCCGGTGCACCGGGCAGGAGCCGGAAGCGCCAGTTGCCGTTCAG
Organism: Arthrobacter sp.; assembly: GCA_035692345.1. Classification (GTDB taxonomy): domain Bacteria; phylum Actinomycetota; class Actinomycetes; order Actinomycetales; family Micrococcaceae; genus Arthrobacter. The sequence continues at coordinate 10,624 of DASSIA010000076.1, forward strand.
TGACCGGGTGGGGGCATCGCTGTGCAGCCAGGACCGGGCCGCTGTCCGCAGGCCCGAACCCGGGCCGGGGTCGGTGATGTAGGAAACATCGGCCGTGCGCCCGGATGCTGTGGAGTGGGACATTACTTGACTGCTCCTTCTGTAAGCCCGCCGCGCCAGAAGCGCTGCAGGACCACCATGGCAATGCTCAGCGGGATAATCGACAGCAACACGCCGCCGGTTGTCAGTTCGTAGAATTCGGGCAAGCGGTCAACCTGGCTCAGCCAGGTGTTCAGACCGAGGGTAATCGGATACAGCCCGGTATCGGCAAGCATGACGAGCGGCAGGAAGTAGTTGTTCCAGATTCCCACGAGTTGGAAGAGGAAAACGGTGACGAGGGCTGGGGTCAGGACGCGCAGGCCGATGGTGTGGAAGATCCGCAGCTCGCTGGCGCCGTCGAGCCGGGCGGCCTCGATCAGGGCGGTGTCCACCGTGGCCTGCGCGTAGATCCTGCACAGGAACAACCCGAACGGCGAGACCAGGGATGGCAGCAGGACGCTCCAGTAGGTGTTCGCCAGGCCGAGCTGGCTGAACAGGAGGAACAGGGGCAGCGCCGTGGCGGTGCCGGGTACCAGTACGCCGCCGAGGATGGTGCCGAAGACCAGGTTCCGGCCGCGGAACTCGTACTTTGCCAGGGCATAGCCGCCCGCCGCCGCGAAGTAGGTGGCGAGGAGGGCGCCGACGCCGGCATACAGCACCGAATTCATGAACCAGCGGAGGAAGATACCGTCATCGACCGTGAGCACCTTCACCAGGTTGTCCCACAGCGAGAACGTGGGCGCGAACCAGAACCCGTTGGTGGAAAACAGGTCCGCCGTGGACTTGGTCGCAGCGATAAGGACCCAGTACACCGGTGTCAGGAAGTACAGGGCCGCCGCCACCAGCAGCCCGGTGACGATGATGGCGGAGGAACGGCCCTTGCGGGCGGAACGGGCGGTCCTGGCGCGGGACTTGAGTGCGGCAGGGTCTGCCGAGGTGGACGGCGGTGTCACGGTTGCGGTCATGATGACTTCCTGTTCGTGAATTTGAGGAAGGCGAAGGACAGGGTGAATGCGGCCAGGGCAATGAGCACTGCCTGCGCGGCCGCGACGTTGTAGTCGTTGTAGGCGAACGCGGTGGTGTACGCGCTGAGGTTGGGGGTGTACTGGCTGTCGATGGCCGGGGCGACAGTCTTCAGGACCTCCGCTTCGGCGAACAGCTGCAGGGTGCCGATGATGGAAAAGACCGTGGTGAGAACCAGGGCCGGCTTGATCAGCGGCAGCTGGATGCTCAGGGCGACGCGGAAGGTGGAGGCGCCGTCGACCTTCGCGGCTTCATACAGCTCCCCGGGGATGGCTTTGAGCTGCGCCACGATGATGAGCATGTTGTAGCCGGTGTAGCTCCAGGTGACGATGTTCGCGATGGACCACAGGACGGTGTTCGCGCCGAGGAAATCGGGGGTCAGCCCGACGAGGGCGGCGACATCGAACAGGGGACTGAGCCCCGGGACGTACAGGAATGACCACAGGATCGTGGCAATAACGCCTGGCACGCCGTAGGGGAGGAAGTACGCCGCCCGGAAGAAAGCCGGCCATTTGGCCGAGGCTGATTCGAGCATAAGTGCCAGCACCGTGCAGAGGGCGATCATGACCGGTACCTGGACGATGCCGAACAGCAGCATCCGCCCGATCGAGGCGACGAAGCTGCCATCGCCGAGTGCCTGCTCGTAGTTGCTGAACCCCGCGAACCCGCTTTTCACACCGGTCTCGCCGAAGAGCCCGCTGCGGGTCACCTGGGTGAAGCTCGAGATAACGGCGACCACGATGGGCAGGACAAAGGTGAGGACAAAAAGTGCGAGGAAGGGTGCCAGCAGGAGCCACGGCGCACGGGAGCGGGAATCTTTCCTTCTGACGCGGACCTTTGTCAGGGCCGTAGGCTGCGGGGCCGGGCGCTGCCCTGTATGGGCGGGGCGGGACGTCGTCGTCATGCCGTTTCCTTTCGAATGCTGAGGCCCTTGTTCCTGAAAACGGCCATGATCTGCTGCTCAGCCGCGGCGACGGAATCGACCAGGCTTGTGCCGGACGCCTTCTTGCGGAAGCCGTCGCTGAGGATTTCAAATGATTGCTGGGTGACAGGCCACCAGGTCCAGTCCGTGTTCTGCTGTTTGGTCGCAGGCACAAAGACCTCTTCGTTGTAGCGCTGGCCGCCGAAGAAGTCCGAAGGCCCCTGCCGGGGAGTGCCGATGAAGTCTGGTGACGGCGACCAGCCGATGCCGCTGTTGGTGATTTCGGCGTTGATGCCCTCTGCGGACGTTGTCATCCACACCGCAAATTCCAGCGCTTCCCTGGGGTGCTTGCTGTTGGCCAGCACGGCAGCCGTGGAACCGCCCTGGTAGCTCGATCCATATCCGGAACCACCCCACGTCGGCATGGGCGCGACCCTCCACTTGCCGGCGCCGCCGCTCACGCCCTTGATGAGGGCGTCGCCCCAGCTGGCGGTGACTACGGAAGCAATGCTGCCCTTGGCGGCTGCGGCGAACCAGCCGGGTGAATAGGGGCGGTAGGCGGTCTGGACAAGATCGTCGTTGATGGCGTTATCGAAGAAGCGGGCCGCCTTCATGGTGGCGTCATCGGTCATGTTGATCACCCAGCCGTCTTCCTCAGGACGGACCCAGGTGGCGCCGGACTGGGAAGCGAACGCAGCGAACACCGAAGCGTCGCTGAGCGGGAAGCAGTCCAGGTAGACGTCCTTGCCGCGCAGTTCGCGGGCCACTTCAGCCCATTCGTCCCAGGTTTTGGGGTTGGTGGCGCCAACCTGGTCCAGGATGGCGGGCTGGTAGAACATCGCCATGGGTCCGGAGTCCTGGGGGATGCCGTAAACACCGTCCGTGAAGCTGACCTGGCCCCACAGCGTCCTGTCGTACAGGTGGGCGTAATCGTTGGCGCCGTACCGGGCCAGGTCAACGAGACCATTCACCAGCATGAATTCGGGGATGGACCGCATTTCCACCTGGCCCAGGTCCGGGCCGCCACCCGCGGCCAGAGCCGCATACAGCTTTTGGTAGCCGCCCCGGTTACCGCCGGGAATCCATACTGTCTCCACCTGGACGCCCGGGTTCGCGGCGTTCCAGATGTCGGCGACCTTCTGGGCATTTTTGAGCCAGGTCCAGTACGTCAGGGTGATCTTCCCGCCGCCGGCCGCCGGTGCGATGACCGGGGCGGCATTGACCGAGCGTGTGCCGGGGGTGGCGCAACCACCCAGGAGCCCCATCGCGGCAGTGCCCAGGCCGGCGCCCAGGAGTTGTCTTCGCGTGAATCGGGCCATAGTGCCTTCACCTCTTTGTGTCAGGAGTACATGCCGGGAAGTGTGAGCACCGGCACATCGGGAGTCGATATGAGAAAGGCTAACACAAAATTCGAGTAAGCACTCGAGTTTGAAACCCGCCACTTCATCCGGCTGTACACTGGCTTGCCATGACCACAAACAAGGTGAGCCGACCGTCCCGCCGGGGACCATATGCGAAGTCGACGGAACGCCGGAACGCAATCCTTGTTGCCGCACACGCCGTGTTTGCCGCACACGGGTACCGCGGCGGCTCCTTGCAGGACGTTGCAGACCATGTGGGAATGAGCCAGACAAGCCTCCTGCATTACTTCCCGTCCAAAAGCGATCTGCTGATTGCCGTGCTGAACTGGCGCGACTCGATCACCGGCGACGGCACCGTGCCGCCCGATCCCGAGGAGACCCTCGTTGACGCGGTGATCCGCCAGGCGCGCTTTAACGAAGAAGTCCCGGGCGTCATCGAGTTGTACACCGTGCTGTGCGCGGAATCCGTCACGGACGGCCACCCGGGCCGCGAGTACTTCACCGAACGATTTGAACGGCTGCGGCGGAGCTACACCCGGCGGTTCACCCGGCTGGCAGAGGAAGGGCGGCTGCGCGACGGCGTCGAACCCGAAGCGGCCGCTGCGTCCCTGATCGCCCTGTGGGACGGGATCCAGACGCAGTGGCTGTTCTCGCCGGGCAGTGTCGACATGGCGGGCTGCCTCCGTGGCTATCTGGAACTGATCATCCTGCCCGAATAACCCCGGCAGGGATCCCGCCGGTGCCATCTGCGGCTGCCCGGTCAGGGAGGGGGTCCGGCTGGGTTACCTGAACGCACCCAGCCCGGTGATGTGCTGCCCGAGCACCAGCGTGTGGACCTCGTCGGTGCCTTCGTAGGTCCGCACCGACTCAAGGTTGGCCGCATGCCGGAGCGGGGAGTAGTCCAGCGTGATGCCGTTGCCGCCCAGGACCGCACGGGCTTCCCGGGCGACTTTGAGGGCCTCCCGGACGTTGTTCAGCTTGCCCAGCGAGATTTGCTCGGGCCGCAGTTTCCCTTCGTCCTTCAGGCGTCCCAGGTAGAACGCCAGCATGGTGCCCTTTTGGATCTCCAGCAGCATGTTCACCAGCTTCTCCTGCGTCAGCTGGTATCCGGCGAGCGGTTTGCCGAACTGCAGCCGGTCCCGGGAATACGCCAAGGCGGCCTCGTAGGAATCACGGGCGGCGCCCATGGCGCCCCAGATGATCCCGTAGCGGGCTTCGTTCAGGCACGTAAACGGGCCGCGCAGTCCGAACGCGCCCGGCAGCACGGCCTCCGGTCCCAGCCGGACGCCGTCGAACGTCACGTCGCACTGGATGGAGGCGCGCAGGGACAGCTTCTGTGTGATGGGTGTGGCCGTGACGCCCTTGGTTCCGGCGGGAACCAGGAAGCCCCGGATGCCGTCGTCGGTTCGTGCCCAGACCACCATTACCCCGGCCACCGAGGCCAGTCCGATCCAGCGCTTGGCACCGTCAAGCACCCAGCCGGCGTCATCCCCGGTGCCATCCCGCCGGGCAACAGTGGTCATGGATGCAGGGTCGGAGCCTGCCGAAGGTTCGGTCAGGGCGAAGCAGCCGATGAGCTCCCCGGCGGCCATCCGGGGCAGCCATTCCTGTTTCTGGTCCTCGGACCCCCACTTGTGGATGGCCGTCATGGCCAGTGACCCCTGCACCGAGATGAAGGTCCGGATCCCTGAATCGCCGGCCTCAAGTTCCATGGCGGCAAGGCCGTATTCGACGGCGGAGCGGCCGGGGCAGCCGTAGCCTTCCAGGTGCATCCCGAGCACGCCCAGCTCGCCCAGCTCCGGGGCGAGCTCCATCGGGAACACGGCGTCCTCATACCAGCGGGCGATGTTCGGCTTGATCCGCTGATCGGTAAAGTCCCGGACCCGCTGCCGGAGCGCACGTTCACCCGGGCCCAGCAGCGTCTCAAGGGCCAGGACATCGGACGGGTCCGGTGCCGATATTTCTTCGGTGACTTCGGCGTCGCTCATCTGTGTATCTTAGGCCGGACGCCCGGGCGTGCGGGAACCTAGACTGGAGCCATGGAAACCGCAACTGTGATCGCTGTATGCCGCGTCCACCAGCTCCTCGCCGATGAGGGAAGCGTGGGGGTCACAGCCATTGACAAGCGCCCGGTGGAGGGCCCGGTCCGTGTCCACCGGCTGGGCCTGCACGGCGACGTCCAAGCGGACCGGATCAACCATGGCGGGGAGGACCAGGCCATTTACGCCTACTCCCAAGAAGACGCCGACTACTGGGCCGGCGAGCTCCAGCGCGATCTTCCGCCGGGGATCTTCGGGGAAAACCTTCGGGTGTCCGGCATTGAAACCACCGGCGCCGTCATCGGTGAACGCTGGAAGATCGGGCTGGACGTGGAGCTGGAAGTGACGTCCCCGCGAACGCCGTGCGCCACTTTCCAGCGCCGCTTCGGGGAGCCGCACTTCGTCAAACGCTTTACCGAGGCCGGCCGCGTGGGTGCCTATCTCCGGGTTATCCGAACCGGCACCATCCAGGCAGGCGACCACATCCACCGGATCTTCGTCCCCACCCACGGGGTGACCGTGGGCCAGTGGTTCAGCGAGCCAACGCTTGTCGCCATGAACGCGCTCCGGGATGCCGAGGCCGACGGCGAGATCCGGCTCCAGCCCGAATATCAGGACGAGTTTGAGGTGCTGCTGCGGCGGCTGGGTAGCTAGCCGCGCCCGCTGAAGTGGCACAAAGGGAAGCCATGTGCGCAAGCTCACCGCCGCCGTCGTGCGTTCAATTAGCCGTAAAGCGGATCCGTACCCTACACTAGAAATATCCCCCACTCCGGAAATCCCTTATTCCTGCCCAATTTTTGAGGCAGGACTGGCAAGTGTTGGGGCCCGCACAAGCGATGCGGGCATTTTCATAGGGAGAGCCGGCTAAAGAAAACGCTGTACAGACTGCTGGGATAGCAGCCAAGAGATGCAGCGGGAAGTCCTGCCACGGGATTGCGAAAGCGCCGGACTTCTA
>DASSIA010000077.1:0-7251 GCA_035692345.1 Arthrobacter sp.
ATCCGGTCCGTGAAAAGGACTTTGTAGCGCTGGCCGGCAGTCATGCCGGACAGGCCGCGCTTCCCGGGCGGCAACGTTTCGCGGACCACGAAGAGGGCCGCGATGATGACCAGCGTGCCGTAGCCGGCCAGGAACACAAAGATTCCAGGCCAGGGCATCACCAGGAGCAGCTGCGATCCGATGACCGGAGCCAGGATGGGCGCCAGGCCGTTGACCAGTGCCATTCGGGAGAACATGCGGACCATGGCATAGCCGGAGAACAGGTCCCGCACCATGGCCATCGCTACCACGCCGCCGCCCGCGGCACCAATGCCCATGAGGATCCGGAAGAGACCCAGCGTGGTGATGTCGGTGGATAGCGCCGCTCCCACCGAGGACGCAATGTGGAGGGCCGTGGCCAGGATCAGCGGGAGCCGCCGGCCGACCTTGTCGCTGAACGGACCCACCACCAGTTGGCCGACGGCAAAGCCCACGGTGGTGCCGGCCAGGGTCAGCTGGACCTGGGCTTCGGTGACCCCAAGGCTCGTTTCGAGCGCCGGAAACGCCGGCAGGTATAGATCGATGGTGAACGGTCCCAGCGCGGTGAGGGCGCCGAGGAGGAGGATGTACAGCAGTTTCCGGCGGCGGGTCAGCGCATCGCCCGGATTCGAGTGGATGGTCACGGAGACCAATCCTAGGCCCGGAGGTTCCATCTTTCCGGGGTTGGGGGCGCGCCGTACGGCCGGGCCGGAAGTTTGCCCTGAACCTGAATGATAGTTTTGGGGGCGGGACCGTGCTGCCGCACGCTCCCAGGCACGCGGAAGCCGAATCCACCAGGCAGCAGACTATGCAACAAGTTAGGCGGGAACCGATGAGCGGACGTCACACCGGGAGGGCCGGCCAGGGATTGCGGATCACCGCGCTGCCCAGGACCCTGAAACTGATCTTTCGCCTTGCTCCCCGCCAACTCAACGACGAAATCGCCTTCGCGAAGGTGGAGCTCAAGCGCAAGGGCATCCAGGTAGGCGTCGCCGCGGCCTTCTTCGCCGTCGCGCTTATTTTCCTGGCGCTCCTGGTGCTTGGCCTGGTTGTGGCCGCCATCATGGGCCTCGCCACCATCATGCCGGCCTGGCTGGCCGCCCTGCTGGTCTGCGCGGCGTTCCTGGTCATTGCCCTTATCGGTGCCCTGATCGGCCTTCGCAAATTCAAGCAGGCCATGCCGCTGATCCCCGCCGAGACCATCCGCGGGATCAAACACGATCTCGGGATCGCCAAGGAAGGCTCGGACTTCAACGCCGCGCTGCTCGATCCGGCCAGCCCGGAGGCCAAGGCCGCAAAGGCCGCCAAGGACGAGGCTGCGGCGAAGGCCAAAGCCGCGAAGGAAGCAAAAGCCGAGGCGCACAAGCAGGAATTCCCGCACGCGTCCGAGCCCGAGCTTCACCGCCGACTGGAGCAGCGGCGGCGCCACCTCGCCCAGGTCCGCGACGAACTGGATACCCAGCTCGACATCAAGCCGCAGGTCACGTTCCTGGTGGGCGCAGCCAAGGAAAAACTGGGGCAGGGCAAGGCTGCCCTCGAGCATGGCGCAGCGGCCGCGAACCAAAAGTTCGCCGGGTTCTCGGAAGCGCGGGACGGTACCGGCCTGCGCTGGAAGCCGCTTGCCGCCCTCGCAGCGTCAGCAACGGTCCTGGTGGTGCTCCTGCGCAGGTTGCTGCGGAACCCGTAACAGGCTGACACGTCACGCTGTGCTGTAAAGAGACACTGCTGTAAAGAGACACCGCTGTAAGGAGGGGACGGTTTGAGGTTCATCGGCGCTGGCGCGCGTCCCGGCCGCCCCCAGATCGACCACGACCGCGTCTTCACCATCCCCAACGCACTGACAGTGGTCCGTTTTATGGGCGTGCCGCTCTTTGTCTGGCTCGTCCTGGCGCAGAAGGAGTATGGCATCGCTGTTGTGGTTCTCGTGGTCATGGCGGGCACCGACTGGATTGACGGCTATGTTGCCCGCCGGTTCGACCAGGCCTCCAAGCTGGGCCGGGTCATGGATCCGCTGGCTGACAGGCTTGCCCTGATCGCGGTGGCAGTCACCCTGGTGATCGCCGGCGTCGTCCATTGGCTGTACCTGGCCGCGTTGCTGGTGCCGGACGCCGTGCTCCTGGTGCTGACCCTCGCCTACTTCGGCGGCCATCCTGACCTGCCGGTGAGCCGTGTCGGCAAAGTCCGGACGGGGCTCCTGCTTCTGGGTACGCCCCTGCTGGTCCTCTCGCGACTGGAGACCCCGTTCGCCGGGCCGCTGTACGTTGCCGCCTGGATCGTGCTGGGACTCGGACTCGCCGGCCACTGGATTGCCGCCTACAACTACTTCTGGGCCATTCTGCGGAAGGGCCGCAGGCAGTCCCATCACGACGGCGGCACCGCCTGATGGTGTGGGTGGCGGTTCTGCTGGCGGTGCTTGGGGCATTCTGCCTTGCCCTGGGAGCGCAGAAACAGGGGAGTGCCGTCAAAGCCGACACCGGCGGACTGGCGTTGAGTTCACACGGCTTCCTCCGCCTGCTCCGCAACCCGCGGTGGATGCTGGGCCTTCTCCTGCTTTGCGTCGGAATGGGAATGAACGCGGTGGCCTTGGTCTCCGCACCCCTGACGGTGGTGCAGCCCATCGGGGCCATTGCGCTGGTCATTACCACCGTGGTGAACGCCCGTGACCAGGACATCACCATCAACCGTGCCACGATGGTGTCAATTGGGGCCTGCGTCGCCGGGTCGGCCCTCTTTGTCCTCCTCGCGGTTAACGTGACGCAGGAGAACCACCACGTGAGCCCGGAGGACGAGCTCACGATTGTGTTGCTGCTTGCCTTGGCTGTCGGCGTTTTCGGCACTTTGGCGGCCATGTTCCGGCATCGGATGAGTGCGTTTGTGTACATCCTCGGCGCCGGAGTGCTGTTCGGCTTCGTCGCGGTACTGACCCGGATCATCGGCAAACACCTGTTGGATCCGAACGGGCTGGTGCTGCTCAACGTCCAGTGGTATTCGGTGGTGGCCATTGCCGCGGCCGGTGGCCTGGGTTCCTGGTTTGTCCAGAGCGCCTACTCGGGTGGTCCGCCCGACCTGGTCATAGCCGGCCTGACGGTCATCGATCCGATCGTGGGCATCGCCATCGGCATCGTGATCCTGGGCGAACTTCGCCCCGACGTCCACGCCGTGATGGCGATTGCCATGGCTACGGCCGCATCGCTTGCTATCGTGGGGGTGATCGCCCTTTCCAGGCACCATCCCGAGGTCACCAAGCGCAGGAAAGATGCGCGGAGGGCGGCGGGCAGGGCGTCCCACTAGCCCGTTTCCAACGACCAGCCGATTTTCACCAAGCGGCCCCGCGCTACCTTGCCGGCGGCCAATCGGTGCGGCCAGCGCCAGCTGCCCGTACCGTGACCTTCAGGAGCTCTTCACGTGACAACGCCCTCTGACCAGCCTCCCCTGACAATCCTGATTGCCGCGGATACGTATCCACCCCACATCAACGGGGCAGCCCAATTCAGTTACCGGCTTGCCAAGGGCATGACCGCACGCGGCCACAACGTGCATGTTCTGGCCTGCCGTGCGGACAACGGCGCGAGCTTTACCGAGTTCCGCTCCGAGGCGACCGTGCACCGGCTCCGTTCGCATGGGGTCTTCACCCACGAGTACTTCCGCATCTGCTTCCCCTGGGAAATCAAGAAGGAGATCAGCCTCCTGTTCGACCGGGTCAAGCCGGATGTAGTGCACATCCAGAGCCACTACATGATCGGCGAGCACGTCCTCTATGAGGCCGCGAAGCGGGGCATCAGGATTGTGGCCACCAACCACTTCATGCCGGAGAACCTGAACCCGTTCCTGCCGTTCCCGCAGTGGTTCAAGGACATTATCGGCAAGATCTCCTGGAGGGACATGGGCAAGGTCATGGGCCAGGCCGATGTTGTCACCACCCCCACGCCTTTGGCCGCCGAGGCCATGCACCAGCACGCCTTCCTGCACAAAGTATTGCCGCTCTCGAACGGTATTGACTCTGCCGCCTACGAACTGGAGCCCGGCGAAGTGATTGAGCCGCACGCCGATCCAACAGTAGTGTTTGTGGGGCGCCTGGCGGAGGAAAAGCACGTGGACGTGCTCATCAACGCTGTGGCCAAGACGCCCGCAGAGCTCAACGTCCACCTGGAAATTGTGGGCGGCGGGGAAGTCCGTCCCGCCCTTGAAGCGCAGGCGGAACGACTTGGACTGGGGGAGCGCGTGAAATTCCTGGGCCTGGCCAGCGATGAGGAGCTCCGGGAGGCCTACATCAAGGCCGACCTGTTCTGTATGCCAGGGACCGCCGAACTTCAGTCCCTGGTGACCCTTGAAGCCATGTCTGCTTCCACGCCGGTCCTGCTCGCAGACGCCATGGCCCTGCCGCACCTGGTGCGCGACGGCGAGAACGGCTACCTGTTCACGCCCAACGACAGCGACGACCTCGCCGCCAAGATCACCCGGATCCTCCAGCTGCCGGCCGCGGAACGGGCAGCAATGGGTCAGGCCAGCCGCCGGATGGTGGAGCCGCACAGCATCGAGGGCACGCTGCAGACGTTCGAGGACCTCTACCGGGGTGCCAGCTACGACGACAAAGCGGTCTGACAGTGGTCCCTGCCTGTCTGTCTCTCTCCGGCAGCGTGGTCTTGATGCCCGCCACGGTTTGCTAGAGTGTTTTTGCCCTGCTGAAGCCGAAGTCCTCCGCGGACCAGGCCGGTAAGGGTATGGGGCTATAGCTCAGCTGGTTAGAGCGCGGGACTCATAATCCTAAGGTCCTCGGTTCAAGTCCGAGTAGCCCTACTGAACCACGGATGACAAATAGCAGATCACCGTGGAACCGCGGCCGACGAAACATCGTCGGCCGCGGTTTCTTTTGTTTTCCGGGAATCTGCGATATGTTACTGACCAGTAACTTACTGCTGCTGCTGAGCGCGGTTCCGGCTGCCACGGCTGGCCTGTCCGGCGCCGCTGATCTTTGTGAGGGAACCAATGTCCAAAGTCTCTGTTGACATCAACAACCTGCCCTACGCCGACGGTGACTTCTTCGCCTTCGAGCAGCTCCTCACGGGCAAGGAGCAGGACCGGCTCGCCGAGATCCGCGGCTTCCTGGCCCGCGAAGTCCGGCCTATTGCCGTGGACTGCTGGAACCGCGGTGAATTCCCCATGGACCTCATTCCCAAGCTGGCCGAAATCGACCTGGTCAGCCCGGTACGGCGCCAGGGCTTCTCGAACCTGTTTGCCGGCCTCGTCCATGCCGAGGCCACACGCGCCGATACCTCCATTGCCACCTTCCTGGGAGTCCACGACGGACTCTTCACCGGCTCCATCGAAGCCCTGGCCTCCCAGGAGCAGCAGGAGGCGTGGCTCCCGGACATCTATTCGCTGAAAAAGATCGGCGCTTTCGGCCTTACCGAACCACTCGGCGGTTCCGACGTAGCCGGCGGTACCCGCACCACGGCGCAGCGCGACGGCGATTCCTGGATCCTCAATGGCGCCAAGCGTTGGATCGGCAACGCCACGTTCTCGGATTGGGTGGTCATCTACGCCCGGGACCTCGCCGACAACCAGGTCAAGGGCTTCCTCGTGGATACGGCGCTTCCCGGCTTCAGCGCGACGAAGATTGAAAACAAGATCTCCCTCCGGACCGTGCAAAACGCGGATATCGTGCTGGAGAACGTGGTGGTTCCGGACTTCTTCAAGCTGGCGGGCGCCAACAGCTTCCGCGACACCAACAAGGTCCTGAAAGTCACGCGGCTGTCCGTGGGCTGGCAGGCAGTCGGCCAGCAGTTGGCTGCCTTTGACGTCGCCCGCCGCTACGCCGTGGAGCGCCACCAGTTCGGCCGCCCTCTGGCGTCGTTCCAGCTGGTCCAAAGCCAGCTGGTGCAGATCCTGGGGAATGCTGTCAGCTCGATGGGCATGATGGTCCGGCTTTCCCAACTGGAGGACGCCGGCCAGGCCAAGGATGAACAGTCCGCACTGGCCAAGGCCTTCACCACCGCCAGGATGCGCGAAAGTGTAGCCATCGGGCGCAGCCTCCTGGGCGGCAACGGCATCGTGACGGACTTCGAGATGGCCAAGATCTTCGCGGACGCGGAAGCCATCTACTCGTACGAGGGAACCCACGAGATCAATACCCTGGTGACCGGCCGCGCCATCACCGGGATCTCAGCCATCGTCTAGGGGCCGTCTGCAGGCGTCTGGGACTCGGGCGGCGTGTGCCCGCCGACGGGGGCGTCAGCCGTCGTCCAGCGTCACCGGCAGCAGGATGGACGGGCGGAGATCGGTGACAAATTCCAGCGGATTGACGTAGGCGTCCCCACGCCGGACGCCCCAATGGACGCATGCGAGGGCTCCGCAGTGCCCGGGCTGCAGCGTTCCGATGGTTTCGCCCTTTGCCACCGGTGTTCCGGCCGTGAGCGGGCTTTCCACCGGTTCGAAGCTGCTGCGGAGCCCGCCGCCATGATCGATGGTGATCACGGGCCGGTCCACTACCACGCCGACAAAACTGACGGTCCCGGACTCCGGCGAGGTGACCGGGACGCCGTCGTGCATTGCCTCAAGGTCCACGCCGCGGTGCCCGCTCATCCATGGTTTATCCGGCGGGTCAAAGGCGCGGAGCACCGCCGGCCTGGGGGAGAGCGGCCAGTCCCAGGAAGCGTGCGGTGCTGTGGCCGCGGGAGCCGCCGCGGCGGGGAGCAGAAGCACGGCGGCGAGGACAAGAGTTGCTTTCATGTTCCCAGCTTTCCGTGGCGGATCCCTCGGGGGGAGTGCCCGCTGTGGCCATGTGGAAAACATCCGCCGGAGGACCCCGGGCTGTCCTGCGGTCATGGGCGCCTGTAGTACACTTGACGGAGCAGTTTGCTGTGCCCTCAACGCTTGCGTCGGCACGCCTCATTCAGGAATGCGGGGGAGCAGCAGCTGACTACGCGTATCCAGCCCTCCACGTCTGAAGCCCCGGCTTTGTATGCGGAGGATTGTGCCTCTTGCGGTCAGGGCCACGGCCCTGATGAGAGTCGCAATGGATGCCAGGAGCACGGCCCGCCTTGGGCCACGCTAAATCAACCGTCAACTATTGGCAGGGTAAGAGAGCCTGGAAGGCTTTCTCATGAATGACCTGCCGGAAGGAGCGCCGGCATGCCCGTCGTAACTATGCGCCAGCTGCTTGACAGCGGCGTCCACTTTGGACACCAGACCCGCCGTTGGAACCCGAAGATGAAGCGATTCATCTTCACGGAG